>JAYRDY010000019.1:0-18131 GCA_041909215.1 Cloacibacterium sp.
GAACAGCTAAACTCGTTCAGCAACAACGTTCTATCGTTATTCCTATCAAAATCAATGGTTTCCGTAGAGCTTTTGACAAAAAAGGATTGAGAGTAAAAGTGACAGGTGTAGAACCTACCATGCAATTCAAAGCGCCACTAGATATAGATTACGACAACGAAAAGGCGGAAGATATTCTTAACAAAATTATGCACGCCATCGAGCAAACACCTGAACATAACGTGTTACACGATTACGACAAAGAATATCAGGAGCGCAAAAAACAAGAGAAAAAAGACGAGTAAACTTATTTTCTGAAATTTTACTTGGCTCTTTTCACCTGGCTCTTTTTAATTTTAATTGAAATATGAACATTCATTTCATTGCAATTGGCGGTGCTGCGATGCACAATCTTGCCATAGCACTCAAAAATAAAGGTTACCAAATCACAGGTTCAGATGATGCTATTTTTGAACCTTCTCTTTCTCAATTGCAAAAAAACGGACTTCTTCCTGAAAGTTTAGGTTGGTTTCCTGAGAAAATTTCTGAAAATCTAGATGCAGTCATTTTAGGAATGCACGCCAAAAAAGACAATCCCGAACTCTTGAAAGCTCAAGAATTAGGATTGAAAATTTATTCTTACCCAGAATTTCTGTACGAACAGAGCAAAGAAAAAACCAGAGTGGTAATTGCGGGTTCTCATGGGAAAACCACCATTACTTCTATGATTTTGCATGTTCTCAATAATTATCATCAAGAAACTGATTTTATGGTGGGAGCGCAATTGCAAGGTTTTGATTGCATGGTAAAAATCTCTAATGAAACCGATTTTATGATTCTAGAAGGAGACGAATATCTTTCTTCTCCAACTGATGCAAGTCCGAAATTTTGGCATTACCACCCCAATATTGCTTTAATTTCTGGAATTTCTTGGGATCACATTAATGTTTTCAAAACTTTTGAAGATTATTTGGATGCTTTTAGAAATTTCATCAAAAAAATAACTCCTGGTGGTATTTTAGTCTATAACGAAGAAGACGAAAATGTAGTAAAACTGGTAGAAGAAGCTGAAAATTACTTCAGAAAAATGCCTTACAAAACGCCCAACTACGAAACCAAAAACGGTAAAACTTCCGTAGAAACAGAAATGGGAAATCTTCCGTTAAAAATCTTCGGAAAACACAATTTACTGAATTTAGAAGGGGCAAGATTGGTCTGCAACCAACTTGGGATTTTAGATGAAGACTTTTATGAAGCCATGATGAGTTTTTCTGGTGCTTCAAAGCGTTTAGAAAAAGTAAAAAGAACGGATAATGTAATTATTTACCGAGATTTTGCACACGCTCCCAGCAAAGTAAAAGCCACAACAGAAGCTTTCGTAGAGCAATTTCCTACAACTCAAAAAATTGGGTTTCTAGAACTGCACACGTATTCTTCGCTTAATCCCGAATTTTTACCTCAGTACAAAAACACATTAGAAAAACTAGACGAAGCCGTAGTTTTTTACGATGTAGAAGCTTTGAAAATTAAAAATAT
The DNA here is from genome assembly GCA_041909215.1 of Cloacibacterium sp. Classification (GTDB taxonomy): domain Bacteria; phylum Bacteroidota; class Bacteroidia; order Flavobacteriales; family Weeksellaceae; genus Cloacibacterium. The sequence goes on from JAYRDY010000019.1 coordinate 1,516, forward strand.
GCCTCCGATTTCACCTGAATTCATCAAAGAAAATTTCGGGAAGGAAAATCTAAGAGTTTTCACCAACGCAGAGGATTTTAATGCTTTTTGGAAGAATTTAGACAAATCTAATGCTGCTTTTCTGATGATGAGCAGCGGAAATTTGGGAGGAATTTCTTTAACCGACTAATTTTTGGTTAAAAAAAACAATTCCCTTAAACACACGTTTGAAGATTTATTCTTTTTAGTATTATTTCTTTATTTCAATTGCCATTCATAAATAGAAATTAATGCAAAAAATTCATTATTTGTGATAAATAATTTCATATTCAAAATATTTTATTAATTTTAGTGACACACTAAAACACATGAATATGAGAACTGTAAAACACATTTTAGATCGAAAATCTCGAAATCTCGCAACCATTTCACCTAAGAAAACGGTTTTTGAAGCCCTACAATTAATGGCCGAGAAAAACATAGGTTCTGTAATTATAATGGATGGAGAAAGTTACCTCGGTATTTTATCTGAAAGAAATTACGCCCGCCAAATTGTACTTTTAGACAAAAGCTCGAAAGAAGTTTTGGTAAAAGAAATTATGCGAACAGATTTGCCTAAACTATCAGAAAACGATAAAATTGAAACTTGTATGGAACTAATGTCTCAGCTCAATGTAAGATATCTCCCTGTAATAGAAAACGAAAAATTGATTGGGCTTATTTCCATTAAAGATATTTTAGATGAAGTTTTACTCCATCAAAAAGAAGTAATAGACAGTCTCACGAATTTCATCAACACCTAAAATAATACACATATCCTCCTTTAATGGAGGATTTTTTATAACAAAAAAATACATTTTATTGCTGTTAAGTATTATTTAATAATCCTTTTTAATAAAGATAAAAAGAGACTCACAACATGATAACTTGTTTCAATAATCTTATTTTAGATATTTAAAATTAAAATATGTAAATTTGATTTATAGAATATATTGAAAACGCCCAACAAAAATAACGCATGTATCACTACGTTTCCGCAGAAGAAGCAATATCTCTCGTCCAAAGTAACAACAGAATATTTTTACATGGTAGCGCATGTACACCCAATTTTCTGATTTCTGAATTAGCAAAACAATCTCAAAGATTAAGAAATATTGAAATTGTTTCCATCACCTTACAAGGGAATGTAGAAATTGCTAAACCAGAATATAAAGATAGTTTTTACATTAACTCTCTGTTTGTATCAACGCCTGTAAGAGAAGCGGTAAATAGCAATAGAGGAGATTTTATCCCTGTTTTTTTGAGTGAAATCCCAATGCTTTTCAAAAAAGATATCCTTTCTCTGGATGTTGCCATAATACAAGTATCTCCACCAGATCAACATGGCTACTGTTCTTTGGGGACTTCTATAGACATCGCCAGAAGCGCCGTAGATTGTGCTAAAATTGTTATTGCGCAGGTAAACCCCAAAATGCCAAGAACTTTTGGAGATTCTATGGTACATATTAACAGAATTACCAAAATGGTTTGGCACGAAACAGATCTTCTAACCATTAATTACAGTGAACAAGTTACAGCATTAGAAACCAAAATTGGCCAGTATATTGCAGAACTTATAGAAGACAAATCTACGCTACAAATGGGTATTGGGAAAATCCCAGATGCTGTGTTAGGCTCTCTACACAATCACAAAGATTTAGGAATACATACAGAAATGGTTTCTGATGGTGCTGTAGATCTCATCAAAAAAGATATCATCAACAATAGATTCAAGGGTATTAATACCAATAAAACCATTACAGCTTTTTCTTTTGGCACTCAAAAATTGTATGATTTTCTAGATAACAATCCTTCTTTTGCATTTATGGATGTTTCTTACGTTAACAATCCTTTAGTTATTGCTCAAAATAAAAAATTGATTGCCATAAACTCTGCCATAGAAATAGATCTTACTGGGCAAGTTTGTGCAGATTCTATTGGCACCTATCAGTATTCTGGGATTGGCGGACAAATGGACTTTATACGAGGAGCAGCACTCTCCGAAGGCGGAAAACCCATTATTGCGCTAACTTCCAGAACCAAAAAAGGAGTCCCAAGAATTGTACCTTATCTAAAAGAAGGTGCGGGTGTGGTTACCACAAGAGGGCACATTCATTATGTCGTAACAGAGTTCGGCGTTGCTTATTTATATGGTAAAAACATGAGACAAAGAGCCCAAGCTCTCATAGAAATTGCGCATCCTGACGACAGAGAAATGCTCGATAAATTTTGTTTTGAGAGATTCAAAACACATTATTATTAGAATAATCGCAAAAAGCAATGAAACTTTTTAATAAAAGAATTAATTTTTAATTTTTCTAAAAATAAAGGTATAAAAAAAGTGTATAGCGCTTTTTTATTTCTAAATTTTGTATAATTTTACCTTCGAAATCTAATAAAAAATGAAAAACATCATCAGCTTGGCACTTATTGCGCTAAGTATTAATTACCTCAGCGCTCAACGTTACGCAGAGATCAACGAACGACTGAACAAATTGGGAGAAAACCGAGTTTGGGACAGTGGCATTATTGATGCCAATTTACAGGGGAAAAATTTTTCTACCATCAAAAATGAAGGCTCAGTTGTAATTCAAAAAATTCTTCAGTTTGAAGAAAACAATAAATTTACCCTTATCGAATTAAAGGAAGATAAAAAAACAGACCAAAAATCTTCTAATATCTTTTCTGGTGATTTAATTAAAAACGACAATAACATTTCTGTAAGAGCTGATAAACTGGAAGGCAATAAAATTGCGCATCCCATTTCTTATAGTTTTATTTTACAAAGACGAAATGGTGTGTTGTACTTGCACAACATTAATAACAATGAAAAATGGAGAGAATCTGAAATCATTAATCAACAATAAAAAAAGCTCAAACGCAATTAAGTTTGAGCTTTTTTTATACCGTTATCGTTTCAATTTTTTTAATCTGAATTCAAAAATAGCATACATTCTTTTACCACTGTATTCATAATTACGGGGAGTTTATAATCTAGCCAAGGTTCTTTTACCCCAAAAGTATGATTGGCTTTTTCGGTGAGTAAAAGTTGTGAATTTTGAGCCCAAGAATGTAAATTTTCAGCAGCGGAAAAATGTACAGCTTCATCTTCTAAACCATGAATTATTAATAACTTACCGTTAAAACGTTGAATTGCTTTTTCCACAGAAAATCGTTCTTTATTAGCCAAATAATCTTCTAAAAACTGAATATCATGTGGCATTTGCTGCTTGGTTCGGCTATTATAATTGTAATAAACTCCATTTTTTTTCCAATCTTCTAATTTTTCATCAGCAGGGAATCTATCCAAAGAATCTACACTTGCTAAAGTGATGAGCTTTTTAATTTTAGAATTTTCTGACGCTTCAATCATCGCAATTCCTCCACCTCTGGAATGCCCAATCAACGAAATATTTTCTACATCTACCCTATTATCATTAGAGAAATAATTGATAACAAATTCTAAATCGCTTAATTCTTTAGAATAATTGTTTTGTCCGAAGCTTTCTAAGTCCTCAAATGCAGTCGGTTTGTCTAATGTAGTTCCGTTGTGCGAAAAGTTAAACTTCACGAAATAAAAACCATTTTTAGCAAATTTTTCGGCCATTAGATTCCAAGCGCCCCAATCTTTATAACCTTTATAACCATGTACAAAAATTACGAGTGGCAACTTGCCTTCTTTTTCTGGGATGAAAGCGTCTGCCAAAAACGATTGGGTTGCAGGATTATTGAGAATAATATTTTTCTGAAGGGTAAATTTCATTCAATAAAATTAATAAAAAACCACCGAATAATCGGTGGCCTATTAAAAAAAACTTACGAAGTAATGTTACTCTTTGTTAGGTTTTATTTCATTTCCCTTCATGGTATAATACCAAGCCAAAGACATTAACTTATTATGCTTTTTCTCTACATTATTTTTATCTAATTGAGTTTCATGTGCCGTTTTTAGATTGTATTTTACTAATTTTTCTTCTTTTGGGAAAGAATACACATCTGTATAATCTATGTATTTTCTGTAGGCAATTGCATCTTTCTTATTCTGAGAAAATAGCGATGTTCCAAAACTATAATATTTAAAATCTTTAGGCGCCACCATTTCTATTAAAGTGGGCATAATATCAATATGTGAACCTGGCACTTCACTAATCTCTTTAGGGATATTTTTACCATACATAATAAACGGAACTGATGATTTTTCGTAAAGATTAGGTTTATGATTGATAAACTTTCTCCCGAAATGATCTCCTGTAAAAGTGAAAACTCCGTCTTTGTATTTATCTTTAGCCTTCAATACAAATTCGCCAATTGCTTTATCACCGTACCATAAATGCCCCAACTCATTAATCGTCATTGCATTATCATAATATTTAGCAACATTTTTCGGGAAATCTCTTGCCGAACGGTAAGGGAAACCTTCTTTCTCTACATTAATAGAATACGGGGTATGATAACTTGTAGTAAGAATAATATTTAGAGAATATTTATCCGCATCTGTCTTTTCAAGAACCAAATCGAAGAGTTTTCTGTCGGGTACGCCCCAAAGCCCTTCATCTGCTTCTCCTCCAATATCGGTGGCACAGAAAATATGATCTACTCCCTGATGTTTAGAAAATTCCCCAATATTTTCCCAACTTAAAAAACCTCCATAAAACAAGTTGGTTTGGTAACCCAATTTCTTAAACTGAGCAAAAATTGAGGTTACATATTGTTCTCTAGTCTCTCCTAAATGACTGATATTTACACCACAATATGGTATATTTGTAACAATTGCACCATAAGAAAAGAATGTGGCATTGGCAGCAGGCAAAAAATTAACAAAGTGCGTTCCGTTTTCTGCAATATGCGAAAGCTCTTTAGAAAACCCAAAACTTTCATATTTTTTTAGCAATGGCCAAGAATCATAACTCTCCATAATTACAATAAAAATCTGTTTTGGTTGATCTTTATCAGTTCCTGGAGCTGTTCTTTCTAGATATTCTGAAACATATTTTTTAGGATATGTTTTCAAAAACTCTTCTTCTTTCATAAAAGGATTTTCTCCGTTACTAGCATTTAATTCTCTGAAATCTTCATAAGCATAATTAAGAGAAAAAAGGATTGGTAATGGTTTTGTTAAGGAATAAATCTTTTGAAACACCAGCCATTCTTCTTTTAATCGGAATATCATTTATAGAACCTCTAATGCTAAAAACAAACAAAACAATAGATGCAAATACCAAAATATATTCATAAAACCTGAACGTTGGCTGGCTTAAGAAACGATAAATTGTTTCTTTATTCTCAAAAAACTTAAAAATATAAATTGATGAAACAATAATCAACAGTAAACTAAGAAGATTAGCCACAGGGTGAAAATCTTTTAAAATAGTTCCCGCAACGGCTTTCTGATCATCATACAAAGCCAAAAAAAGAAAATTGTTAAACTGATTGTTGTATTCTGCGTAATAATTAATCGTAACAACAGTTATAATAGATGAAAGAATTACAAATAAATACTGAAAAATTTTTCTTACGCTTCGTATTACATTGAAAAGCCCAAAAAAAGAAAGAAAAAGCAATGCAAGAAAAGGAATGATTAAAAAATAGGCTGTTATAGATGCATCACATACCTAAAGCCCATCAGTAATACTTTATAATACTCATTAAAACCTATTCCTTCGGAGGTTTCTTTTGAATAAATAACAATAAACAAAACTCTAAAAACAAAGAAAAAACAAACTCCAAAAAGCCAAAAGAATATAAGATTAGACAATTCTTTTACAAAATTATGCCATTTATTTTTCTTCATATTTATCATTTTTAATTTCCGTTTATTACAAAATTAACTTAATCCTAACAAGAATTTAAAGTCTGCAAAAATATAACATTTTCCCCTGAATCACTGCAAAATAGAATGATAAAGTTACAACATAAAAAAGCTGCCAATAGAGGACAGCTTTTTCAAGTTTATGAATTTATTTTTACCAGATTTTAATTCTCTTTTCTGGTTCTTTGTAATGCTTATCGCCTTCTTTTACCTTGAAGGCATCATACCAAGTATCTGTATTTTCTAACGGCCCAACAGCTCTGTACATCCCTGGAGAGTGAGAGTCTGTTTTTACCTGATTAATTAAGAACTTCTCAGTAGCTTTGGTTCTCCAAACAGTAGCCCAACTCATAAAGAATCTTTGTTCTTGGGTGTATCCGTCTATTTTCCCAATCTTTCCTTTATCTTTCAGGTACATTTTCAGCGCATCAAAAGCGATGTTTACTCCGCCTAAATCTGCAATATTCTCTCCCATAGTAAAGCTTCCGTTCACGAAAGTGCCTTTCACAGGTTCGTATTTGCTGTATTGCTCCCCAAGTTTTTTGGTAAGAGCTTCAAATTTTTCTCTATCTTCTTTCGTCCACCAGTTATTCAGGTTACCATCACCATCAAATCTAGAACCGCCATCATCAAAACCATGAGAAATTTCGTGCCCAATTACCGCACCAATTCCACCGAAGTTAACCGCAGGATCTGCTTTAAAATCAAAGAAAGGTGGCTGTAAAATAGCAGCAGGGAAAACAATTTCGTTATTGGTAGAACTGTAATAGGCATTAACCGTTTGCGGAGTCATCCCCCATTTGGTTTTATCTACTTTTTGCCCTATTTTTTCTAAGTTTTTCTGATAAGCCCAAGCGGTGATATTTTGCGTATTCTTATAATACGTTCCTCCTTCTGATGGAGACAAAACTGCAAGTTTAGAATAATCTTCCCATTGGTCTGGATAAGCAATTTTAACCTTGAATTTGCTTAATTTTTCTAACGCTTTCGTCTTAGTATCAGCACTCATCCAAGAAAGATTAGAAATGTGCTGATGGTAAGCCTTTTTAAGGTAATCTACTAAAGTTACCATTTCTGCTTTAGCCTCAGCAGGAAAATACTTATCAACATACAACTTCCCGAAAGCTTCTCCTAAAACCCTGTTAACTACTTCTAATCCGCGTTTATCCATTGGGCGTTGCTCTAGCGTTCCTTGAAGGTATTTTCCATAAAAATCAAATCTAAGATCATCTAATCTTTTATCTAAAGAACCTGCATTACCAGAAAGCATATTGTATTTCATGTAATCTTTTAGCAATGGTAGGTTCTCTTGAGAAATAAAACCATCTAAAGCCTGATAATATTTTAGGTCACCTAAAATTACACGATCTGTTTTTACACCTACTTTCTGTAAATACTCTGGTAGGTTTACATTTTTCACTAAACCAGAAAGTTCTGCAACAGATTTCGGGTTATATCTTTTGTTGGCATCTCTCCCCTCTTCATTCGTTAATAAGGTTTTAGCCAATTTCTTCTCTAAATCTACAATCTTTGCTGCCGTTTCTTCTGGGTTCTGATAACCTAAAATAGCCAAAACTTTAGAAACATATTGGGTATATTCTGCAATGGTTTTGGCATTGGCTTCGTTTTCTTTTTGGTAATAATCTTTACCAATCCCTAAACTTGGGCCACCTAAATAAATTGCATTATCGTTAGAAGCTTTAAGGTCTGCCCCAACTCGCCAAGCGTAGAAAGGATTGTCTCCTGTTAAAGTAGCTTGGTTGATGTAATTCTGAAAATCTGTAAGATTGTTAATTGCATCTATTTCTGCTAAATCTCCTTTTATAGGTTCTATTCCTTCTGCATTTCTCTTATCCCAATCGATGTAAGTGGCGTATAAATCCTGAATTTTTTGCCCTTCAGAACCTTTGGCATATTTCTCGGTTAAAATATTTTTAAGAATGGCTAAAGAGTTTTCGTCTGTTTTCTCACGCAGCTCATTAAAACTTCCCCAAGAACCTTTATCTGATGGGATTACTGCGGTTTTCACCCAGTTTCCGTTTACATAGTTAAAAAAATCGTCTTGCGGACGAACACTGGTATCCATTAAATGTAAATTGATGCCCGTGCCCTGTGCAGATTTTTTTTGTGCTGAATAAGAGTGGAACGACAACACCGCGGCTGTTGTTAGAACTAAAAAAGGTATTTTCTTCATAATCAAAAAATATTATTAAATATTCTTGTTAAAATTAATTATTATTCCATTAATAAGTAGATAAAAAACTCAATTTGTTTCAGAGTTTATAAAAAACCACCAAAATTTTGGTGGCTAGCGTTATCTTAATTATTGGTTTTCAGCATTTGGAGGTGTAGCAGCAGGCTTAGTGCTTCTACGGGCTAATACATCTGAAAAATATTTTCTACTGTTATTAATTACCCCTAATACCTCTTTGTAAAAGCTATCTGTTTTTACATTAGCCAAAGCTACAATATAGGTAACCAAAATATTGTATTCCGCAGTCATTACTTTTCTTAATGCTTTTACATCATAGGTTTCTTTTTGCGAAGTCTGGTAAGAGCGGTGTGCAAACAAATCATTAAAAGCGTTGTTAGAAGCCGATAATTGTGTTATAAACTTACCAATACCCAAAGCAGTTATATGGGCAGTATAATCTGCTGACTGCAATTTGGCCACCAGTGTATTAATTTTGATGGTTTCTTCTTCGTACGCATTATTTTCTACGCCTTTGTATTGGTCTAAAACAATTTTAACAGCAGTATAAGCACTTTTTTCGGTTTCATTTTTTGCATTTCTATAAGGTTTTATGCTGTCTTTTAGGGCTTGTACATCTGCATCTCTGTTTCGGTCTGCTTCTGCAATCTTTTTAGATTCTTCGCTGGCACGTATTTGTTCTAATGCCTTGTTATAAGTAGTGATTTTAGATTGTAGCGCATCAAACAGTGTTTTGAAATCTGCATCGAAAGCGACATCTAAACTGGTTTTACCAAAATCTTCATAAAGACGGATGATAAATTGCCCAAACTCTGCATGGTGCAACCCTTGGGTGTAAAGCGGGATGAGTTTTAGTTTTTCCATAATAATGTTTTTTAGAATTGTGTGTTTAAAAATGGTTTTGGTTTATAGATTTACCCGCTCCCAAGTTAGGACGAGGCAAAATACTTTTGGTTTTAACCGTCCCAAGTTGGGACGAAGAGATTTTTTTTAAGTTTTAACTTTCCCAAGTTGGGAGGGGGCAAAACTTATTTGGTTTTACCTATCCCAAATTGGGAGGGCAAGAACTGGATTTGTTTTGAGGTTTTTCATAAGTTTTTTTAGTTTTTTGGGGTTAAAATAGCGGTAATAAAACTTTTATTTTGAGTGAATTACCCTACGCTAACATCAACAAATTTAATGAATTTTTATCATGAAACATTATTTAAAAGCTATAAAAAAGAAATATTTTAACCTATTTATTATTTTTGGTAAATATATTAAAAAACTAGACAGAGGCAATATTATACCCAAAAAGCCACCGACAAGTCGGTGGCTTTTTTATAGCCCTGATTGCAGCGGAAATCCCGCAACAAGCTTTGGGAAAGTTTTGGCGTGAGGAATTGTAGCGGAAAGCAGGATAAAGCTCCTAAAATACCTTACTACAATTATTGTTTTACCAAATTTTAATTCTTTCTTCTGGTTTTTTGTAGTGCTTATCGCCCTCCTTAACTTCGAAGGCTTTGTACCAAGACTCGGTATTTACCAATGGGCCAAATGCTCTGAAAATACCTGGAGAATGCGGATCTGTTTTTACCTGATTAATCATGTATTTCTCGGTAGATTTGGTTCTCCAAATGGTTCCCCAGCTTAAGAAAAATCTTTGATCTTGGTTGTAACCACTGATTAAACCTGGGTTTCCTTTGTCTTTAAGGTACATTTGTAATGCGTCGTAAGCAATGGCAACGCCACCTAAGTCTGCAATGTTTTCTCCGTTGGTAAACTGTCCGTTTACGAAAGTGCCTTTTACGGGCTCGTATTTGCTGTATTGTTCTGCTAATTGTTTTGTAGCGGCTTCGAAGTTCTTTTTATCGGCATCCGTCCACCAGTTTTTAAGATTACCATCTCCATCGAACATTGCCCCAGAATCATCAAACCCGTGAGAAATTTCGTGACCAATTACGGCTCCGATTCCCCCGAAATTTACGGCAGGGTCTGCTTTGAAATCAAAGAAAGGAGCTTGTAAAATCGCCGCTGGGAAAACGATTTCGTTGTTTACTGGGTTGTAGTAAGCGTTTACGGTTTGCGGAGTCATCTCCCACTCTTTTTTATCTACTTTTTTGCCTACTTTTGCCAATTCTCTCTGGTAAGCCCAATCTGCAACATTTTTCAGGTTTCCGTATAATGTACCGCCTTCGTTTTTAGACAATACTTGTAGTTTAGAATAGTCTTTCCACTCATCTGGATAACCTACTTTTACGGTGAATTTTGACAATTTATCAAGAGCTTTGGTTTTTGTCTCATCACTCATCCAAGAAAGGTTAGAAATGTGCTGAACGTAAGATTTTTTAAGGTAATCTATTAAGGTTATCATTTCTGCTTTTGCTTCTGCAGAGAAATATTTATCAACATATAACTTACCGAAAGCTTCGCCAAGAACGCCATCAATGGTAGAAAGTGCACGTTTGTTCATGGCACGTTGTTCTTTTTGTCCGCTGAGTGTTCTTCCGTAGAAATCAAACTGTAAATCGTCTAATTTTTGGTCTAAAACAGAAGCACTACCATCTAATAATTTCACTTTTAAGAAATCTTTGATGAATGGTAAATTTTTAGCATTCAAAAATTGATCTAGTTTTTTGTAATAGTTTAATTCACCTACAATTACTTTATCTGTGTTTACACCAGCGTTTTTAAGATAAGCTGGTAAATCTACATTTTTCACTAAAGATTTTAATTCTGATAATGTCTTCGGATTATATTGTAGATTAGCATCTCTAATTTGCTCATTAGGAATGAGGGTTTTTGCAGCAGATTTTTCGAAATCAACTACTTTTTGAGCTGCAACCTCAGCATTTTTATAGCCTAAAACTGTATATAATTTGGTTAAATAATCTTTGTATTGACCGATGGTTTTGGTGTTTTCTTCGTTATCTTTCTGATAATAATCTCTACCTAAACCAAGGCTAACATCTCCCATGTAAACGGCATTATCCGTAGAATTTTTAAGGTCTGCATAAACGCCCCAACCATAAAAAGGATTGTCTCCCGTTTTGGTAGCTTCTACTAAATATTTTTGCAAATCTGCCATGGTTTTAATGGCATCAATTTTTGCTAAATCGCCTTTAATAGGAGCAATTCCGTCTGCATTACGCTTATCCATATCCATGTAAGTAGCGTAAATATCTTGTATTTTTTGTCCTTCGGTTCCTTTTGCGTAGGTTTCTTTCAGTAAGTTGTCTAAAATTTTAAGAGAATTAAGGTCTGTTTTTTCTCTCAACTCATGAAAGCTACCCCATGTTGCTTTATCCGCAGGAATCTGAGCGGTTTTCATCCATTTTCCGTTTACGTAGTTGTAAAAATCGTCTTGCGGACGAACAGATTTGTCCATTAAATCAATTGCAATTCCGTTTTCTGGAGTTTCTTTTATAGCAACCTCTTCATGAATTGGTGGTGGCGGAACTTCTGTTTGTGATGTCTTCTGAGCACCACAAGAATCTAAAATCAGCATTCCTGAAAATGCCATTACGGCGATAGATATTTTTTTCATTGAATTAAAAATTATATTTGTTTTAGTCGTAAAGTACAACATTATGTTACATTAAAGCTGCATGCAATCAAAAAAATCAAAGCCTTGGCTTTGATTTTCTGATGAATGACTAATTTAAAATTCATTATTTAAAAATAATTTTACCACCGATAACGTTTTTGGTATTTCTATCTTTGGGCGAACCATAAACAATGATTGTGCCTCCTGCTCTGGTTTTGGCATTGATGGATTTTGATGCAAAAATATCTGCTTCGCCACCTGCATTTGCGGTAACAGAAACCGTTTCGGATTCTAAGTCTTTGCCATTATAAAATGCTCCTGAATTCACCAAAACATCTTGATTTTCAGTATTTCCTGTAATATTAATAACTCCACCAGAATTGGCTTTTGCAGTAAGAAAATCTGTATTTACTTTTATATTTAACACAGAACCTTCATTAGAAATAACACTTAGTTTTTCAGCTTCCATTGTATCATCACTAGAAATTTTAGCACCTTGACTGGCTTGTACTTCTTTGATGTTTTTATAATAAACTGTAACATAAACTTTATCTCCCTGCATAATTCTAGCTGGCGTCATTCTTATCTTCAATTCGCCATTTTTGTTTACAATCTCCACATCAGGATTATCATCTTTTATTTTAATTTCGTTATCATTAGAAGAAACCAACGTAACATTAATTCTATCATACGCTTTTACAGAAGTAAAATTTCCAAAATCTTTAGGGGTTTGAGAATAAGTCACTTGCCCTAAAACTACAAGTAAACTAAAAATGAACTTTTTCATACTCTTTTTATTATTATAACAATTCTTGTTTCCGTTTTATTACCTCAAAATCTAAAAATTTTCTTGTATTAAAATCTGAATTAAATCTTGCAAAACCTTTTGAGAAACAAAATTCATGAAATCTTTGCGCTCTAAATGAGGAAGATACAATCTGAAAGTTTTTTCGAAATCTTTTACTCTTATTGAATAAAAAACCGTTCCAATTTCAGTATTAAATTCATCTGAATTCGGGCCTGCAACTCCAGTGGTAGAAAGTGCAATATCTGTTTTAAATAATTTCTGGCAACCCAAACTCATCGCTTGCGCAACTTCTGCAGAAACCACCCTTTTTTCTTGAATTAAATCTTCTGAAACACCTAAAATCTCCGTTTTTTTCTCCGTTTTATAGGTGCAAATTCCGCCTAAAAAGTAATTAGAACTTCCAGAAACTGAAGTAATGAGATGTGATAATTCGCCACCTGTACAACTTTCAGCAGTAGAAATTGTTAAATTCCTAGAAATTAAAAAATCATGTAAAATTTCTTCTATTTTGTCGCCATTTTCAGAAATAATATGTGCTTTCAGCAATGGTCTAATTTTAGAAATTTCTTCTTCTAATTGAATTTCCAAAGCATCTAAATCCTTTCCTGAAGCCGTTAATTTCAGCTTCACTCGATTGGCGATTGGCAAATACGAAAGTGAAAAGTTTTCAGGCAAATTCAGTTCCCAGTCTTCTAAAGCATCAGACAATAAACTTTCGGGATAATTCACCACAGAAACGGTTCTAATTTTCAAAAAATTAGATTCAAATTCTTTTTGTAGATAAGGAATAATTTGGTCTTTTACCAAAGGTTTCACTTCATAAGGAACACCAGGAAGACAAATTGCAATTTTACCTTTATCTTCCACCATCAAACTCGGTGCAGTTCCGTTGTGATTTTGGAAAACTTTAGCTTTTGAAAGAATCATGGCTTGTTCTCTGTTTCTTTCGATGATTTCTAACCTTCCAATGCGTTCTAATCTGGTTTTCAAATGCTGAAAAGTTTCTTCGTCATAAACGATTTCATCATTGAAAAATTCACAAAAAGCTTTCTTGGTTTTATCATCTTTAGTCGGGCCAAGTCCGCCTGTTGTCATCACCAAATCAGTCAATTGAAAGGCGTTTTGTAATGTATTTTTAATAATTTCTATTTCATCTGAAATGGTAAAAATCTGCGAAACAGAAATCCCAATATTTGATAATTCTTTTGCAATAAAATTAGAGTTGGTATCTACCGTAGTTCCAGACAGAACCTCATTTCCTATCGTAATAAGGACAGCGTTTTTCATTGGATAAAATTATTGAAAATTCTTTAACCTAAAAAAAAAACTCGCGATGAAGCGAGTTATAATATTTATTTGTCTCTTTTGCCTTTTAATTGGCTCTTCTATTAATGAATATGTTTTTCTGCATGATAAGAACTTCTCACCAAAGGCGAACTTTCTACATGACGGAAACCTAACTGTTCTGCAAAAATTCTGTATTCTTCGAATTCTTCTAACTCTACAAAACGTTTTACTGGCAAATGTTTTTTGGTTGGCTGAAGATATTGTCCAATCGTAATCACATCTACATTTGCATTTCTCACATCCTGAATGGTTTCAAAAACTTCTTCTTTGGTTTCGCCCAAACCAAGCATAATTCCAGTTTTGGTACGGTTTTGTCCTGCTTCTTTTAAATACCTTAACACTTCTAAAGAACGCTCGTACTTCGCTTGAATTCTCACTTCTCTGGTTAATCTTTTTACGGTTTCCATGTTATGAGAAATTACTTCCGGCGCTACTTCCACCAATCTATCGATGTGTTTGTGAATTCCTTGAAAATCTGGAATTAAGGTTTCCATCGTAGTTCCTGGAGAAATTCTGCGAACTGCATTTACTGTTTCTGCCCAGATAATAGAACCCATATCTTTCAAATCATCTCGGTCAACTGAAGTCAAAACAGCGTGTTTAATTTTCATTAACTTAATAGAACGTGCTACTTTTTCGGGTTCGTCCCAGTTTACATCAAGAGGTTTTCCTGTTTTTACACCACAAAATCCACAACTTCTGGTGCAGATATTTCCCAAAATCATGAAAGTAGCAGTTCCTTCTCCCCAACATTCGCCCATGTTCGGACAAGAACCACTTTGACAAATGGTGTTCAGTTTATATTTATCAACCAAAGTTCTTAATTCTCTGTAATTTTTTCCTGTAGGAAGTTTTACACGAATCCATTTTGGTTTATTGGTAGTGGTATCTTGAATTTGATTTTCCATTTTCCGAATTGATTTTTAAAAATAATGTTTTTTTTAACGCAAAGATTTTCTTTTATAATTTTTTGAAAATATTTTTAAGTTCGCAAAGATTCATCTAAAGATGAATTTGCAAAGTGCGCAAATTTATTAAATTGATTTTGGGAAACCTTCGGACTTCTGTCCTCTAACTTCCGACTTTTTACTCATTTTCGTTTAACAATTCTGCCAAAACTTTTTTGGCTCTCATAATTCTCACTTTGGTATTGGCAACAGAAAGATTGAGTTCTTCTGCAATTTCTTTGATGCTTTTTTCTTCAAAAAATCTTAATTGAATAATTTTCTGATAACCTGCATCCATTTTCGCAACAGTGTCTATAATTTTTTTCTCCTCTTGTTCCGAAATCATGATTTCTTCAGGAGATTTTTCGAATTGATTTTTTAAATCTTCAAAACCATCTGTTGCTTCTTCGGTTTCACGATTTTTTTTACGCCAATAATCAATCACCGTATTTTGAGCGATGGTAAGAATCCAGGTTTTGAACTGGAAATTCTCATCATACAAATCTAATTTCGCCAATACTTTAGAAAAAACAGAAACCGTCAATTCATCTGCGGCGTTTTCGTCGTGAACTTTTTTCATCACGAAAGAAAAAACGTCTGTCCAAAATTGATTAATCAGTTTTGTTTGCGCTTTCTGATTTTTCTCTTTGGCCAAAAAGATAAGTTTAAGAAGTTCTGGTTTTTCCATTGCAAATGCAAAGATAAGGAATTTGAGAAAGCTAAGAAAAAAGTAAAATGTATTTGGTTTTTAGATGATGTCTATTATTTATGGCGCGAGCGAAGCGAGCGTCGATTGTTTTCAAAGTAGAGAACACGAAGAACTCCCCTTCTAAGAAGGTGTGTAGTCTAGAAAAGTGAAAAGAAAAACTGCCCGAGAGTTTTAGCCACGATTGAAGCATTGTTTGAGCTCTTTTAATTTTTTTTGAGGATTGAGCTTTGGCGAAAAATTAAAAAGCGAGTGTGGAAAGCGTGACTGAATGTGAAAAAATACAGAAACGTGTGCTTCTGAAAAACATCTAGCTTCCAGCTTCATACTTCGCGCAAATTTCTTATCTTTGCCATTCAAAATTTTTAAGAAAATGAACGCTTTTATTGAAGAACTAAAATGGCGCGGTTTGTACGCTGACATGATGCCCGGAACGGATGAACAACTGAATAAGGAAATGACGACTGCTTATATTGGTTTTGATCCTACCGCAGACTCACTTCACATTGGGAGTTTAATTCCGATAAAAGTTTTGGCGCATTTTCAACAGCACGGTCACAAACCGATTGCTCTGGTTGGTGGTGCAACAGGTATGATTGGCGACCCTTCTGGTAAATCTTCGGAGAGAAATTTATTAGACGAGGCTACGCTTAATCATTATGTAGATTGCATAAAAGGTCAACTTTCTAGATTTTTAAATTTTGAAGGAAATGAACCGAATAAAGCGGAATTGGTAAACAATTACGATTGGATGAAAACCTTTACGTTTCTGGATTTCGTGCGTGATATTGGGAAGCATCTTACCGTAAATTATATGATGGCGAAAGATTCTGTGAAAAAACGTTTTTCTGGCGAAGCTGGAGTTGACGGAATGAGTTTTACAGAATTCACTTACCAATTATTACAAGGTTACGACTTCTTGCATTTATACAAAAATAACGGAGTAAAACTACAAATGGGAGGTTCTGACCAATGGGGAAACATTACCACAGGTACAGAATTAATCCGTAGAAAAGCACAAGGTGAAGCTTTTGCTTTGACCGTTCCGTTAATTACGAAAGCTGATGGCTCTAAATTCGGGAAATCTGAAGCAGGAGAAAACTATTGGTTAGATGCTAAAAGAACTTCTCCGTATAAATTTTACCAATTTTGGTTAAATTCTTCTGATGTAGATGCTGAAAGATTCATTAAATACTATACTTTTTTACCAAAAGAAGAAATAGAAGCTTTGGTTGAAGAACAC
>JAYRDY010000020.1:0-17452 GCA_041909215.1 Cloacibacterium sp.
TAAAATAACCATCGAAATGCCAACGATAAAGAATTTTTGTTTGTCAATCGGTAAATAGTAAAGAATAAAAGACATGATTAAAATCACGACAGAATAAACCATGTAAAACTTCTGTGCAACAAAGGTATAGGCCCCAAATTTACTAAGTTCTTGTATGCTTCCGTAAAACAAATAGGTAATCCCACATTTAATGGCATAAAAAAGCAATAATGTAGTGAAAAGAAAGCCAAATTTGTTAAAAACTATACCGGAAAACTTTAGATTCTCGGTGATGTATTGGGGTACAATAGGTATAAATTGTGAGAAAAACACAGAAAAACTAACGGAAAAAAGAATAGTGGTAAACAGCCAACTCAGAAAATTATTGTTTGAGTTTTCAAAAGGTTGTGCAATAAATTCTACCAAAGAAATATCTCTGTGCAAAGTTTTAAACATAATGATGTAGGCAAAAAGAACCCCTACAATACAATATATTACCCAGTCTTGTTGTTCTACAATTCTAATCAATTTCTCTTAGTTTTTGCAAAAGTAGTGATTTTAAGGAATAGATTTTGATTATTCTATTGATAAAAATTTGAAAAATAAACTTTTAAATAGTTTATCTTTGCAACTTGTAACAGCTATGAAAAAACTTGTAATTATACCTACCTATAACGAGAAAGAAAACATCCGAAGCATTATTAATGCAGTTTTTGCATTGGGAGAGAGTTTTGATGTTTTGGTGGTTGATGATTCTTCGCCAGATGGGACAGCAGAAATAGTGAAGGAAATGCAAACCGAGTTCCCGAATGAGTTGCATCTTACCATTAGGCAAACTAAAGATGGTTTGGGTAAGGCATATATACATGGCTTTAAATGGGCTCTAGAGAATGGTTATGATTATGTTTTTGAAATGGATGCTGATTTTTCTCACAATCCCAATGATTTGCCTAAGTTATTTCAGGCGGCTTTACAAGGAGACATGAGTGTAGGCTCTAGGTATTGCAAAGGAGTGAATGTGGTAAACTGGCCAATGTCTCGTATTTTGTTGTCTTATTTCGCTTCTAAATATGTAAGAATGGTTTTAGGAATACCTGTTTTTGATACAACAGCTGGTTTTGTTTGTTTTTCTAGAAAAGTTTTAGAAAATATTGGTTTAGATGAAGTAAGGATGACGGGCTATGGTTTCCAAGTAGAAATGAAATACCGAGCTTACAGAAAAGGATACAACATTGTAGAAATTCCTATTATTTTTACAGACAGAACACAAGGCGAAAGCAAAATGAATGGAGGCATTATAAAAGAAGCCGTTTTTGGAGTAATCAACATGAAAATAAAATCTATCTTCGGGAAATTATGAGAAAAATAGTTGCTGTATTTACACTGCTGTTTCTCTTCTCTTGTACAGAAATGGTAGATAAACCCCAAAAGCTTTTGTCTAAAGAACAAATGTCTGCCATTATAGCAGATTTTGCCATTTATGACCAGGCTTATTCTGTAAGACCAGACGTTAATATGGAGTTGGCTAGCAGACATGTACTTCTGAAACACAAAACCAATGCAGCAATTTATAGAGACAGCTATACTTATTATTTAGGAGTTTCGGGGGATTTAGAAGAAATATTAGAAGGAGCAAAAGAAATCCTCATCCAAAAAGATCCCAAATTAGAAGAATATATTAAGAAGCAAAAGAAGGATAACCCTAACCTTCCTAGTTTTGTTAAATAATACATTACAATAAAATTTTAATTACCTTATTATATAGAATGCAGAAATTTTTTGAAGTTGAAAAAACAACTGTAGGTAAAGCAAGAGCAGGAAAAATTACTACAGACCATGGCGAAATTCAAACGCCTATTTTTATGCCTGTAGGCACTGTAGCATCTGTGAAAACAGTACATCAGCATGAGTTAAAAGAAGATATAAAAGCCCAAATTATTCTAGGCAACACTTACCACCTTTATTTAAGGCCAGGTATGGAAATTATGCAAGAAGCAGGCGGTTTGCATCAATTCATGAATTGGGACAAACCCATTCTTACCGATTCTGGTGGTTACCAAGTTTTCTCGCTTTCTTCTAGTAGAAAAATGACGGAAGAAGGCGTTAAATTCAAATCTCATATTGATGGAAGTTACCATTTTATTTCTCCTGAAAAATCAATGGAAATTCAGAGACAGATTGGCGCAGATATTTTCATGGCTTTTGATGAATGTACACCTTATCCGTGCGAATATAATCAGGCAAAATTATCGATGGAGCTTACGCACCGCTGGTTAAAAAGATGTATTGACTGGACGAATGAAAACAAAGAAATCTACGGACACAAACAACATCTTTTCCCGATTGTACAAGGCTCTACATATTCTGATTTAAGAAAGATTTCGGCAGAAGTTATTGCTGAAGCTGGCGCTGATGGAAACGCAATTGGCGGACTTTCTGTAGGGGAACCAGAAGAAGAAATGTACAGAATTACCAACGAAGTAACTGATATTTTGCCAAAAGACAAACCAAGATATTTAATGGGCGTTGGTACTCCTTGGAATATTATTGAAAGCATTGGTTTAGGAGTTGATATGATGGATTGCGTAATGCCAACCAGAAACGCAAGAAATGCAATGCTTTTCACTTGGCAAGGTGTAATGAACATGAAGAACAAAAAGTGGGAGAAAGATTTCTCTCCGTTGGATGAATTCGGGACAAGTTATGTTGATAGAGATTATAGTAAAGCATACGTTCGTCATTTATTTGTAGCGAAAGAATATTTAGCTAAGCAAATCGCATCAATACACAATTTAGCATTTTATTTAGATTTGGTAAAAGTTGCCAGAGAACATATTATTGCAGGCGACTTCTACGAATGGAAAGAGCAAATCATTCCTCAACTGAAGCAAAGACTTTAATAAAGGAAAAAACATCAATATAAAAAGGATACAGCAATATTGCGAATCATCGATTATAGTAATTAATGAAAATTTTAGATAAATACATCATCAAAAAATATCTCGGGACATTAGCATTTATGTTATTGTTGCTCTCTATTATTATTGTGGTAATAGATGTGCAATCTAAATCTCCCAGAATTGAAAGTAACGGTTTTACTGTAGGTTACTTCTTGGTGCATTTTTATCCGTTTTTAATGTTGTATTATCTCATTACGTTTTTCTCAATTTTGGTATTTATTTCGGTGATTTATTTCACGTCCAGAATTGCTAATAATACAGAAATTGTAGCATATATAAGTAGTGGCGCTAGTTTCCATAGATTTGCGAAACCTTATTTAATAGCTGCTTTAATTATTGCATCGGGGATTTTATTAGTGAATCATTTTATTTTGCCTTGGTCTAACATCAAGAAAAATAAATTAGAAATCTACACCATGAATACCGCAAACCGAGAAAAATTCACTGCAAATGCACAGATTTCTACTCAATTAAATCCTCAAGAATATATTTTTATCAATAGCTATAATCGCCAAAGCAATAGAGGTTCTGGTTATCTTTATCAAAAATTTGACAAAAACAAAAAGCTTCTTTATCAAATAAACGCCATGGAAATTTCTTGGGACGAAAAGAAGAAAAATTTCGTTATCAGTAATTATTTAGAAAAAAAAATTGGCAAAAATGATGAAGAAATTTTAAGCAATGGGGATACTAAAACACAGAGTTTTAAACACTCTCCAGAAGAATTGTTTCCTAATGAATTGTTAGGACAAAACAAAACGACACCAGATTTAATTAAATTTATTGCCAGAGAAAGAGAAAAAGGGAATAGCAATATTAATAATTATCTCAACGAATTGCACCAAAGAACAGCAATGCCTTTTTCTATTATTATTCTCACTTTTTTAGCCCTTTCTTTATCTTCACAAAAAAAACGAGGAGGTTTAGGAATGAACTTGGCTTTGGGAATTGGGTTGGCTTTTATTTTTGTATTCTCTTTTGAGGTTCTAAAAGTTGTAGCGGCAGAAAATAATTCTATTCCGCCACTATTAGCAATGTGGTTGCCTAATATTGTTTTCGGAGGTTTGGCTTATTATCTATATATGAAAAGAGCTAATCAGTAAAGCAATTCTATTTCTTTGTGAAAGAATTTTTGTAAACCATCCTTTTCTAATTCTATCCAAAGATGTCCATTTTCGTCAGCATTTTTAATTATGCCATTTTGTCTTGATTTGTTTTTTTCGAAAACAGAAATTTCGTTTTTTTTAAAGAGATGAGCGTTATAAATTTCTACAATATTTTCAGGGAAAGAGTTTTTGGCTAATTTTTTTAATAAGTATTGATGAAGGCTTTCTGCAAAGGTTTTCAAGTCAAAAACAAGATGGGTTTGGGTTAAAATGGAACCCGCTTTAGGTAAGTTTTTGAAGTTTTTTTGTAAAATATTAATGCCAATTCCTACAATAAAATAATCTCCTTTTTTTTCAAAAAGCATCCCGCAGATTTTTTTATTTTTAAGAATTAAATCATTTGGCCATTTTATTTTCACCTCCGTTTTAGACAAATTGGCAATAAAATCACGGATAATAATAGCGGTATAAAAATTGAAGAGACTATTAGAAACAGAAATGTTTTTGGTTTTAATAGCAAAAGAAAAGGCTAAGTTTTCTTCGGGACTAATTTCCCAAGAATTACCATATTGTCCTCTTCCTTTGGTTTGGTTAAAGGTATAAACCGCCAAAAAATCTTCGGTAAGATGATTGGTATTTATAAAATCTATGATTTCATCTTGGGTAGAAGTACAATGTTTGTAGTAAATTAGGCTGTTCATTTAACAAAACTTTAAGTAACATTAATCACCAAAAACTAAATAAAAAACAATAAATTTGCAGATAATCATAAAATTTTTGAATGAGTAAAAGTAAAGAAAAAGAAGCATTAATTGCTAAAATTGTAGATGCAATTCAAGATACTAAAGGCGAAGATATTAAAATCCTAGACCTTACCAAAATAGAAAACTCTGTGGCAGACTATTTTATCGTTTGTAGCGGTAACTCTAATACGCAAGTAGCTTCTATTGCAGGAAATGTAGAAAAAAAAGTAAGAAATGACCTTAAAGACAGACCTTGGCATGTAGAAGGCAGCGAAAATGCAATGTGGGTTTTGGTAGATTATATTTCTGTAGTGGTACACATTTTCCAAAAACATATTAGAGAATATTACGATATAGAAGAACTTTGGGGAGACGCCAAAGTAATTTCCGTAGAAAATTAGAAACACCCAATTATTTTCTGTAGAATTTCTAAAAAAGAAATTTTTCAGAAATTTTAATGTATATATTATAAGATGAAAGAAAAAAGTAGTTTTAATTGGTTTTATCTGGTAATTATTGTGATTTTAGCCATCACAATTTTTCCGTTATTAGATTTTAACCCCAGCAAAACAATAAACGAAGAAGGCTTTTTTAAATACATGAAAGCTGGTAAAGTACAAAACGTAATCGTTTACAACGATGTAGATGAGGTAGATGTTTTCCTTACGCCAGAAGCAAAAAAAGAAAGCGTAAAGTCTAAAGATAATAGTCCTGTTTCAGCATTTCAACAAATGCAAAAAGCAACGGCAGATTATTCTATACAGATTGGTGATATTAAGTATTTTCAAGAAAAATTTGATCAAATCAAAAATGAAAATCCTAAAATCAATACCCAACTTAGATTTGATAAAAAAGGATCTGCTCTTCAAGATATTCTTATCCAAGCCTTAATATGGTTTGGGATCATGGGATTAATCTATTACTTCCTTTTCAGAAAAATGGGAAGCGGTGGCGGCCCTGGCGGACAAATCTTCAGCATCGGTAAATCTAGAGCAAAACTTTTTGATGAGAATGAAAAAGTACAAGTTACCTTTAAAGATGTTGCCGGTTTAGAAGGTGCAAAAGAAGAAGTACAAGAAGTCGTAGATTTTCTTAAAAACTCAGAAAAATACACCAAATTAGGAGGTAAAATTCCGAAAGGTGTTCTATTAGTAGGCCCTCCAGGAACTGGTAAAACCTTATTGGCAAAAGCGGTAGCTGGTGAAGCCAAAGTGCCTTTCTTCTCGCTTTCTGGTTCAGATTTCGTGGAAATGTTTGTAGGAGTTGGTGCTTCTAGAGTAAGAGACTTATTTGCGCAAGCTAAAGCCAAATCACCAGCCATTATTTTTATTGATGAGATTGATGCTATTGGTAGAGCAAGAGGTAAAGGTGGTTTCCAGGGTGGTAATGATGAAAGAGAAAATACGCTAAACCAGTTGCTTACGGAGATGGACGGTTTCGGTACAGATACCAACGTAATTGTAATGGCAGCAACCAACAGAGCAGATATTTTGGATAAAGCACTAATGAGAGCAGGTCGTTTTGACCGTTCTATTTATGTGGATTTACCAGAACTTCACGAGAGAAAAGAAATTTTCGATGTGCATTTGGCTAAAATTAAATTAGCAGCCGATATAGACAGAGAATTTTTAGCAAAACAAACTCCAGGTTTCTCTGGTGCAGATATTGCCAATGTTTGTAATGAAGCGGCTCTTATTGCTGCAAGAAACAATCATGAAGAAGTAACAAAGCAAGATTTCTTAGACGCTGTTGATAGAATTATTGGCGGTTTAGAAAAGAAAAATAAAGCCATAAAACCATCAGAGAAAAGAAGAGTAGCCTTCCATGAGGCTGGTCACGCAACCATTTCTTGGTTGGTAGAACATGCTTCTCCTTTGTTAAAAGTTACGATTGTCCCTAGAGGAAGAAGTCTTGGTGCAGCTTGGTATTTGCCAGAAGAAAGACAATTAACGACTACCGAGCAAATGCTAGACGAAATGTGTGCTACTTTAGGTGGTAGAGCTGCAGAGCAAGTAGTTTTTGATAACATTTCTACAGGTGCGCTTTCAGATTTAGAAAGAGTAACCAAACAAGCACAAGCAATGGTAACGATATATGGATTGAGTGAGAATATTGGTAATATTTCTTATTATGACAGTTCTGGTCAGTCTGAATACAGTTTTGGGAAACCTTATTCTGAGGAAACCGCTCAAAAAATTGATGTTGAAATTAAAAACATTATCGAAACCCAATATCAAAGAGCAGTAACAATATTATCAGAAAACAGAGATAAGTTAGATGCTCTTGCCAATAAACTTTTGGAAAAAGAAGTAATCTTCCGCGAAGACTTAGAAGAAGTCTTTGGGAAAAGAGCTTGGGACCCTGAACTTACAGAGCAACCTGTAACACATGGCATTGCCAATGAAGCATCAACGTCAACTGAAGAATCGAAGGACCAAAATTCAGAAGAATCTTAAAATCAGTATTTTATATATATATTTAAAGAAAGTTCTCAATATTAATAAAAAAAATATTGGGAACTTTTTTATTTATCTGTTTGATATATAGAATTTTTCTAAATTATTTTATACTTTTGTTGTTAGCAAAATTTTAAAACGATAACAAGTTGAGTATTTTTAATAAAATTTTAAGTAAAATTCTTAATCAAGATGAGCAAGGTGAGGAGGCCAATGTAACCAAATTGGCTGATCAACTTAAAAATGCTGATTTGGATTATAAATTTGCTCAGCTTTTTACAGCATCTGGCGGTTTTTTTAATTATTGCGGAGACGAGGCCGAAGCATTGCAAATCCTCAATCAGATTATAAAGATTGAAGGAATTAAAAATGTTTTTTGTTGTGATGATGATCTTAAAAACTTTCTGAATGTTACCAAAACCAATTATACAGAAAGCGTAGATATTAATAACGATGCCGCTTTTATTACCTGCGAATTTCTTATCGCTTATGATGGCAGAATAATGCTTTCTTATAATAATATTTTACATTATCATTCTTCTAGGTTGCCTCAAAAAATTATCGTAATGGCTACGGTTTCACAAATTGTGAGAGACCTAAATGATGCGATGATGAAAATTAAAAGAAGAGGTAATGTAAGAAATCTAACTTCTATAAGTGGAAGCCAATCAAAATTAGACGCGCCTAGTCAAGATAATACAAAACTTTTCTTACTTTTGCTGGAAGATTAATTTTAATCAGTTTTTAATATAAAATACAGCAAAATTGGATAAAAACTTCCTTCAACGTGTAGGTTCTGGCCTTATTTATGGTTTAGTCATTCTTCTATGTACTACAGAGTTCGGGGCACAATTCATCAATAAATTTTCTCCAGATTTAGTAAAGCCACAACAATTATATTACGGGTTGATTACTTTTTTTCTCATCATAGGAGCCTATGAATGCGTGAAAATTATGAAGTTTGATGGCACTTTTTACCGCTGGTTGGTAATGCCATTAATTGTATTGGTGTATTATAAATTTTCAACGAGGTTTTTCGGTTTTGGCTTTTATTATAATTTTAGTATTTCCGAAATTCTTGCTTTATCCTTAATAGCAATAGCATCTATTACTTTGTTTAAATTCTCAAACGAGTTGTATTATGACGAAGGCAAGTTAATCTTTACCGTTATATACACCGCTTTGCCTTTTGGCTTTGCCTTAGGACTTCCTTGGGATGAAACACAGAATTTTACTTGGGCTGTTTTTCTGTTATTTATACTGATTTGGAGTAGCGATTCTTTTGCCTACTTCACCGGAAGAATGTTTGGCAAACATAAAATGGCACCCAAAATTTCTCCTAAAAAAACATGGGAAGGTTTTGCGGGCGGAGTGTTTTTTACATTAGTTTTAGGATATTTTATTGAGCAAAAGTTCCCAGAACTTCGTGGAAATTGGATGGTAATCGGGCTCTTGGTTTCGGTGTTTGCACCTCTTGGAGATTTGGTAGAAAGTCAGTTAAAAAGAACCTTCGGCGTTAAAGATAGCGGGAATATTATCCCTGGTCACGGCGGAGTATTAGATAGATTAGACAGTTTTATAATTACAGCACCTGTTGTATATTTGTATTTTATTTTAGAAAAGCTTTTCTAAACCCTGATATTTTTAAATAATCAATATGAAACTACATAAAGAAAGCAAAGGAACCATTTTAGTAGCCACAATTATTGTAGCTGTTTTAGGACTTTTAGCGGTTTATTTTCTAAAAATTTGGTCTTTGGTAATCATCATTCCGTTATTGATGATGTATGGATTGGTTTTTTGGTTTTTCCGAGTGCCAAATCGTGATGTTTTAGATCATAAAGAAAACGTAATTGCGCCAGTGGACGGAAAAGTGGTAATGATTAAAGAAGTTTTTGAAGATGAGTTTTTGAAAGAAAAAGCCATTCAGATTTCTATATTTATGTCTCCGCTAAATGTTCATATTTGTAGATATCCCGTTTCAGGGAAGGTGATTTACAAAAAATATCACCCAGGGAAATATCTGGTAGCTTGGCACGAGAAATCTTCTACCGAAAACGAGAGAACTACTGTAGCTGTAGAAAGTCTTACCAACCATAAAGTTGTATTCCGACAAATTGCTGGTTATGTAGCACGTAGAATTGTTTTCTATTGTAACGAAGGCGATGCTTCTAAAGCTGGGCATGAATTCGGATTTATTAAATTCGGCTCTAGGATGGATGTTTTCTTACCTCTTGATACAGAAATTACTTGTGAAATCGGCGATAAAACCAAAGGCGGGATTGATGTCATTGCAAAGATGAAAGAATAATCTTTCGCTTGATATCAAGTGAAAATAAAAAAAGCGCAAAGATTTTAAAATCTTTGCGCTTTTTTTATTTTAAACTTTTTAGTTCTCTTTCAATATCATATTTAGTTCTCTTCATTTGGTCATATTCTTTGTATATCAAATATGGCATTAAAATGAGAATTATAATTCCAAATAGCATCACTGCATTCCAATATCCTATTCCAGTTGCTAAATTAACTGATTTTTTCATAGGGAGAAAAGGCAGTAAAAAAGGACTAATTATTGAAACAAAAATAGCCCAAATGATTTTTAGTTTCTTTTTTGCATTTTCTTTCAATTTTTTTTCAAGAAATTTTTTTCTTTCGTCATTCTTTTGAGAAGTCATTTATCCAAAATTCTGTAATTCTACTAACTTTTTATACGTTCCGTTTGTAGCGATTAATTCGTCGTGGGTACCTTGTTCTATAATTTCTCCGCGTTCCATTACTACGATATAATCCGCTTTCTGAATGGTAGAAAGTCTGTGTGCAATCACTAGAGAAGTTCGGTTTTCCATCATGTGATCCAGCGCGTCTTGCACCAATCTTTCAGACTCTGTATCAAGGGCTGAAGTCGCTTCATCAAGAATCATAATTGGCGGATTTTTAAGCACCGCTCTTGCAATAGAAAGTCTGTGTTTTTGTCCGCCAGAAAGTTTGTTTCCGTCGTCGCCGATGTTAGTGGCGTATTTTTCGGGTAGATTTTCTATAAATTGATGAGCGTTTGCAATTTTCGCAGCATTCATTACTTCTTGTTCTGAAGCTTCTGTTTTGCCCATCAAAATATTATTATAAACCGAATCATTAAACAAAACTGATTCTTGGGTTACCATTCCTAAAAGTTTACGATAATCTGTTAATTTTAGGTGTTTAATATTATTTCCATCAATCAAAAGTTCACCATTGCTCACATCATAAAAACGAGTTAAAAGATTGGCTATGGTAGATTTTCCGCTACCAGATTGTCCTACCAAAGCTACGGTTTTCCCTTTCGGAATGGTAAGGTTGAAATTTTTAAGGATTTGATGTTCTCCATCATAAGTAAACTGTACGTTTTTGAATTCAATTTTATCATTTAAATTAGAAATAGCGATTGGATTTTCTATTTCTTCAACCTTCAAATCATAATCCAAAACTTCTTGCACTCTTTCCAACGCAGGAATACCGCTTTGGATATTCGAAATGGAAGAAGATAATTTTTTAGCAGGCTCTAAAATTTGGAAAAATAAACCGATGAATACTAAGAAAGTTTCTGGTTCTTTCATCGTTCCGTTAATAATTTGGCTTCCTGCAAACCAAGTGATAATTAGAATGGTTACAGAGCCCAAAAATTCTGAACTGGGTGAAGCCAATTCTCTTCTTCGGCTCATTGCGATGGCGTAATTTTGCCAGTTTTTCGTAGTGTTATTAAATCTAGAATTGAGGATTTTATCTGCGTTAAAAATTTTAATAATTTTTGATGATTTCAAAGTTTCATCAACCAAAGAAAAGAGATTTCCGAGTTCTTCTTGTGCTTTTTTGGAGTGTTTTTTAAGGCTTTTCCCAACCCAAGAAATTACGCCACCCATAATCGGGAAAACCAAAAGAGAAAATAAAGTCAGTTTTGGAGAAAGTGCGAATAGCGTGATGAGCGAAGAAACAATCATAAACGGCGCGTTGATGATGTCCACAAAACTGCCCATGATAGAATTTTCCACCGTTCCTACGTCGTTAGAAATTCGGCTCATCATGTCGCCTTTTCTTTGTTCGGTAAAGAAAGAAACGGGCAGTTTTAAAAATTTATGGTAAACCAATGTTCTTAAATCTTTGGTAACGCCAACTCTGTAATTCACCAACAGAAAAGCGCCTAAATACCTGAAAATATTTCTGAAGAAGAAAGCAATTGCGGTAATAATACACAAAATTGCCAAGACTCTTATTGCACCGTTTTGGTCTATAGCAACCTGAATGTTGTAATAGGCTAAATCTTTAAGATAAGAAAAAGAATCGCCCAATTTGCCGCTGTAAACTGGGGCAATGGATGTGTCAACTTTTTTATCTAAGCCAAACATAATGCGCAAAATGGGCAACATGGTAAGCACGGAAAAAATGTTGAGTAAAGAATATAAAAGGTTAAAAAATATGCTTCCGAAAAGATATTTTTGGTGAGGTTTTGCTAGGTTTAAAACTCTTTTTAGTGGGCTCATTTAATTATTGAATAATTTGCAAAATTACACTTTTTTAATTTGAATATTTGAAAATACTATCATTTGAATTTTTTAAATAAAAAAAACAGTTCCGTTTCCGAAACTGTTTTCACTCAAAATAAATCGTTGGTAAGATTTATCTGATTCTGTCCACAGATTTTACGAGCTTCTCGTCTTTTTTAATGTAAATGTTTGCCATAAACAAACAAAACAAAGAAACGAGGGTAAACACGAGCTCAATACCTTTCTCAGGAAAACTAATTCCTCCAGATAAATTTAGTAGCCAGTACATCAATAAACCAGTCAACAAAGCGTTTATAAAAATGTTGATATTATTCAACAAAATTTGTCTTAATCTTTTTTTGTAACTGAAAATAGTTACAAAACCTATTAAAAATGACACCAAACTAAGAGCAGCTACTGTGTAAATGCTCCCAAAAAGTTCTACATCTGTACTTGTAAAATAGAGCGCAACCTGCGCTGCAACTACAATAAGCAAGAAAATGGTTTGTATTCTCTGTATCATTTCTTTGCAAAATTAATTTATTTTTTTGTATTTGTCAAAAAAAGTGTAGATTTGCATTATAACAATTCAGCAAAAAAGAAGAATCGCCCGATTCAACTTTCTTACTCACAATTACTTATATTATTACAACTTTTTCACATATTCTATGTTTAATATTGAAACGTTAAGGTCTAAATCCTTATCGGACTTGACCAAAATTGCAAAAGATTTAGGCGTAAAAGTGCCCAGAAATAGCACAGAAGAAACCATTGTTTTTGCTATTTTAGACTTTCAGGCATCTAATGCTAAAGTCGCTAAAGAGTACTACAACGCCACAGAAATTACTATGGAAGAAAACAACGAAAAACCTGTGGTGGAAGAAAAACCCCAAAAGGTGAAAGTAAAGCCAGCAGCGAAGAAAAAAGCTGAAAAACCAGCAGAACTTTTTGAGGAAAATGCTACAACAGAAGCTAACCAAGAAGTAAAAACAGAAACTCCTTCGGTAACAGAAGAAGCACCAGCAGAAGAAAAGAAACCTGCAAAAAAACAAAGAACGAGAATTTCTCCAAAAAATACAGAAGCACCCGCTACTGAAACTGCCGAAAAACCAGCAGAGCCTGAGGTAAAATCAGAAGAACCTGTTGTTGCTGAAGCACCTCAACAAAAGCCTCAGCAAAATCAACCAAAGCAGCAGAACAATCAAAAAAACAAAAACCGTAATCAGAACCAAAACGGTAATCAGCAAAACCAACATCATCAAAATAACCCAAACGGTAACCACCACAATCAACAACAAAACGCGCAGAACAATCAGCAAAATGAGCCAGTAGAAGAAATTCCTGCGAAAAAAGAATTTAATTTTGATAATTTAGTTGTTGTAGAAGGCGTTTTAGAAATTTTACCAGATAATTATGGTTTCCTGCGTTCATCAGACTTTTCTTATATTTCTTCGCCAGACGATGTGTTTGTTTCTACACAACAAATCAGAAATTACGGTTTAAAAACTGGTGATACGGTAAAAGGCATTGTAAGATTGCCTAAAGAAGGCGAAAAATATTTCTCTCTCCAAAAAGCCATCGAAGTTAACGGAAGAGATTTAGATTTTATAAAAGACAGAGTGGCTTTTGAATACTTAACGCCACTTTTCCCTCAAGAAAAATTTAATTTAGCAGGTAAAAACGCTACCATTTCTACCAGAATTGTAGATTTGTTTACCCCAATTGGTAAAGGACAACGTGCCATGATTGTGGCGCAGCCTAAAACGGGTAAAACCATGTTGCTGAAAGACATTGCCAATTCTATTTCGGCCAATCATCCAGAAGCGTATATGATGATTCTTTTGATTGATGAAAGACCAGAAGAAGTTACCGATATGTCTAGAAGCGTAAATGCAGAAGTAATAGCTTCTACTTTTGATGAAAGTGCAGATAAACACGTAAAAGTAGCGAACCTTGTTTTGGCGAAAGCGCAAAGAATGGTAGAATGTGGTCATGATGTGGTAATTCTTTTAGATTCAATTACAAGATTAGCAAGAGCTTACAATACCGTAACTCCAGCTTCAGGGAAAGTACTTTCTGGTGGGGTTGATGCAAATGCAATGCATAAACCCAAAAGATTCTTCGGGGCGGCCAGAAAAATTGAAAACGGCGGTTCTTTAACCATTATTGCAACTGCTCTTATTGATACAGGCTCTAAAATGGACGAAGTAATCTTCGAAGAATTTAAAGGAACGGGTAATATGGAATTGCAATTGGATAGAAAAATATCGAATAAGCGTATTTTCCCAGCGGTAGATTTAGTGGCTTCTTCAACCAGAAGAGACGATTTGCTTTTAGATGAAACCACCCAACAAAGAATGTGGATTTTGCGTAAGTATTTAGCCGATATGAATCCTCTGGAAGCAATGGAATTTGTACAAAAACAAATGCAAACGACCAGAAGTAATGAAGAATTCTTAATGTCGATGAACAGATAATCTTCATTGAAAGATAAAACATACAGAGAACACGCTAAAAAGCGTGTTCTTTTTTTAATGTTAACAGAATTTTTAGTTTCATCAATAATATTTATAAAAATTTTAAAAAATTATGTAAGTAAATTTTATATGATATTTGTTATCTTTGAAGAAATAAAAAATAAAGATTATGTCATTCGAATTACCAAAACTTAATTATGCTTATGATGCTCTTGAACCAGTAATTGATGCAAGAACAATGGAAATTCATCACACGAAACACCACCAAGCATATGTAGATAACTTAAATAACGCCCTTAAAGGAACTGAACACGAAGGAAAAACTATTGAGGAAATTTGCAAAACTGCAGTAGATGTTCCTGCAATTAGAAATAATGGCGGTGGGCATTATAACCACACTCTTTTCTGGGAAATTTTAACTCCTGGTGGAAGCAAAGAACCTGTAGGAAATGTAAAAACTGCTCTGGAAAACTATGGTGGTTTTGATAAATTTAAAGAAGATTTTTCTAATGCTGCTAAAACAAGATTCGGTTCTGGTTGGGCTTGGCTTTGCAAAAAAGAAGATGGTAGCGTAGAAGTTTGCTCTACACCTAACCAAGACAATCCTTTAATGCCAAATGCAGGTTGCGGAAACACTCCAATCTTAGGAATTGATGTTTGGGAACACGCATATTACTTGCATTACCAAAACAGAAGACCAGATTATGTTGCTGCGTTTTTTGAAGTAATTAACTGGGATAAAGTAGAAGAATTTTATAATAAATAAATTCACTTTAATTGCATAACAAAAAAGGTTCAGATAATGCTCTGAACTTTTTTTGTTATCTCACTTCCGTCATGCTTAATCCGTTGAGCTTCAGCCCGTACTTCCATTGTACGTAGGCAAAAACTTGGTAAAGTTTGTACTCAAATTTAAGTCCGTAATTTTCTCTCGGATTATAATCAATAGAAGATTCTATAACGTTTCTGTGTCTTCCAGAAAAATAAAGAGCATTCCATTCGTTTACTAAAATGGTGTTTCTGGATTTCAAATATTCTTCTGTGTAGAAGCTCATGGGTTTAGCAATAGCATTTAGAAAATAATCATATTGTGTATCGATTACTTGTAAATCCCATTCTCCGTCATCATTCTTTTCGGGTTTCATTGCTGTTGCTTTATCTTCTGTATTTTGTTGTGATGAATTGTTTTGAGAAGAGCAACTTATCAATAAAGCCAATAGCGAGAAAATGAATGCAAATTTTTTCATCATTGAAAATTTTAATACTGTAAATTTAATCATAAAAAATAAAAACCGCTCCAAAAAATATGAAGCGGTTTGTTGATATATTGTTTTAATTCTTATTTAGAACTTGGGGTAAATTCTTTTTGTAAGATTACAAAAGCTGGGAAGTGGTCGCTATAACCTCCTGTGAAAACGTCGCCAGACCAAGAACGGAAAGGGTATCCTTTGTATTGTCCTTCTGTACTAATTAAGTAATTTGGAGCGTATATTTCTGCTTTAAAAACGGTGTAATTTTTTTGCACATTATCCGATAAAGCATTTTTTGAAACAATTATTTGGTCGAATAAATTAGGTGCATCTCTGTAACCTAAAGAAGCTACACCTTGTTTGTACATTTTGTACATTAAATTGTAGTAAGGATATTCTTCTGAAAGTTCTTTTTTATCGCCTACAGCTTTCAAATAATTTTTTAAACTTGGGCTTACAGGATCGTCGTTATAATCTCCCATTGAAATGAGAATTCTATCTGGATCTTCTGCTCTTATTTTATCCATTTCTTCTTTTAAAGCTTGTGCAGCAAAATTACGTCTAGCTTGTGATTTTGCTTCGCCACCACTTCTTGAAGGCCAGTGGTTCATGAAAACCGCAATTTTTTCACCATCTAATAAACCTTTTACAACCAAAATATCTCTGGTGTAAGTTCTTTTGCCTTCGTCATTATACAATACTAATTCTCTTTTGTAAGAGTCTGTTACCGTAAATCTTTTTTTCTGGTAGATAAGTCCTACATCTACACCTCTTGCATCGTAACAATTATAATGTACAATTCCGTAATCAGCTTTTGCAAGAGCAGGTTGTTTAATAAGATCTTCAATTACCTGTCTGTTTTCAACCTCAATTAATCCTACGATTGCAGGTAGAGTTTTGGTATAAGATAAACCTAATTCTGAAATAACTTTTGCCTCGTTGGCTAATTTTTGATTATAAACTTTTGTATTGTAATTTTTCGCACTTTTTGGTGTGAAATCATCAGCTAATATTTGATTTCTAATTACCTTTTTGCCAATCAACAAATCATCATTCCAAGGACCTTGGTAATCCTCTGTTACTTCAAGATATTTAAGAGAATCTATAGGTACACTTCTGTGGAATTTAGGATTGTTTCTAGGTAAAGTACCATCAATATAGTCAGCAGAAGGGATGGTGTCCCATAGGTTTTCAACATTTAGGAAAGCAACTGTAGCTCTTTTTACCTGTACAGGTTTATTCTGAGCAAACCCAAAAGTAATAATCGCTAATAAAAATAAACTTAAATATTTTTTCATTTTTTTAAATTAAGGGGATACAAATTTATACTATTTAGTTTTAATATTGAAAAAAAATATTGACAAATATAAGGCTAAAAAAATAGCATATTAATATACAAATAATAAAAAAAAGAAAAAATATGATAATTATTAGGGTTAAAAATTGTCAAAAAAAAATTAAAAAAAGTTAAAGTAAAAGAAATTTGATATAACTTTGTAAGTTCAATAGTTATCTATTGTTTTGAAGGAAAAAATAATATTAATGTTATGATTAAGAAATTATCTATTATCTCATTATTTGGGATGCTTTCTTTCTCAGCACTTCAAGCACAAACAACAGTATATGCTTACCTTAAAGACGAGGCAGGCAAACCAGTAGAGAGTGCAGGAGTGGATATGAAAGATTCACAAAATGATGTAACGGCAGACAAAATTGGATATTTCCAATTTGTAGATTTAAAACCGGGGCATTATTCAATCACGATTTCAAAGTTAGGCTTTGAAGACAAAGTTATTGAGTTTGATGTTGTATCAGACGAAAAAAGAAAAGATTTAGGCGCAATCGTTCTGAGTCCAGTTTCTGATCATTCAGATTTAGGGGTTATTACAATTGATGATACTTCTAACCAAGATGATGATAATAACTCTCAACCAACAGTAGGTTTGCTAAGTTCTGGTAGAGAT
>JAYRDY010000021.1:0-16882 GCA_041909215.1 Cloacibacterium sp.
AGTTCAGAAATACGAAGCATTTCAATAACACTTCCGCACAAGTAAGGATGGAAAAATCCATGTTTCCAGAGGGCGTAAAATGTCCAGTAAACATTTTCCATTTCTTCTAAGCTGCTGCAGTATAAAATAAAGCAGTTCGGACAAGGTTCTTGGAGCGGTTTTCCAGCATTTCTGCCACGGTTAAGAATAAAAATTGCGGTTTTTGGCGTAGCCTGTTGTACATCGTATGTACGTACTTTGAAATTTTGCATAACTCGAGATTTAATGATTCGACTATGCTCATCAACCCTGCTTCGCAGGAAAATTTCTAAAAGAAAAAAAAGAAAAAAAAAGAAAGTGTTCTATTCTACAGGAGGGAAAATGCGATGCAATATTTTTTTGAAAAAAGTATGGGCGTTTTTTGCTTTTCACGCACATAGTTTTTTCAAAAAACCCTTTATGGGCTAGATATTGTCAGCGCATTTTCCCGGACATATACCTTTACTTTCTTTTTTTTTATTTTTTTGCCGAGGGTCGGCATCCTATTTTTTGACGAAAACGCTTGAAAAATGTGTACGTTCTTATGATAACGTTACCAATGGGAAGAAATGGCAAAGACAGTGGTGTGCCATTTGGCTTAGTTGAGGGAAAAGCACACGACTGTGCGCGGTTCCTTAGTCAGCGCATGTGAGGCAGGAATGAAACGGACCTATTTCCGTGAAGGGAATGCCGAACATGGGCTGCAGGAACTTGGGAAGCGGTGGGAATTGGGAATGGTGCTGGAAAAAATGGGGTGAACACTTCGTGCAGAAAATGGTGGGGTTCGACAAGCTCACCCACCGAAAATCTTTATATGGATAACTGACCGTGATAAGCGGAGGGAAAGACAGTGGTATTCTAGCTGAAAAAAATTGTTTTTTATTGGCGTTATCAGATGGCGCAGAGCATAGACCATATAAAAGACTTTGACTACTATTATGCTTTGTGCCGTCTGATAATATTGCGGAGGGCAAAAGTGATTTTTTTTCAGCTCTAATACTACTGTGCGCGGTACTGGAAGCTGACCAATGACCAAAAAATCTTTTTCTTTTTCTAAAGAT
This sequence comes from Cloacibacterium sp., assembly GCA_041909215.1. Classification (GTDB taxonomy): domain Bacteria; phylum Bacteroidota; class Bacteroidia; order Flavobacteriales; family Weeksellaceae; genus Cloacibacterium. The sequence goes on from JAYRDY010000021.1 coordinate 1,080, forward strand.
TTTTTTTGGCAGTGGTTTGCTGGAGGTACTGGAAAAAGAGAAAACGAATGCACCATTTTCTAAACTCCTATAAAAGGGTGGCGGGGATTTGAAGGTGTTCATTGTGGGACTGCACTACTAAATTATAACCAAGCGAGCGGATGGAAGGTGTAGCGCAAAAAGGCTTTGCCTGTTGCTAGGAAAGCATTTAACATAATGCCACATTATAGGGACTACGCAGGGATGATGGCGGAACCCAGTGGTTGGTTTTGGTTTTGGCTGGGTGGAGACAGCTCTCTGTAGCTAGGCAGTGCGTATAATGTTCATTATGTTACTTGCTGCGGACTGCGGTGGTTTTGGAACCTTTACGATGTTTTAAGAAGTTAACGTTTAAGTGTGTTTAAAGGTCACTGATGTTTTAAGGGCACGGATTAAAAATCCGCCATCGGGTTAAAACAAACTCTTACGCAATCTATGGACTTTATGTTGGCTAGTGAAAATTGAAAATGGGCTGACTTTTAAGGCTAGTTTTCCTTTGGTTTCATAAATATTGATATTACAAGTCCTATACCTACAATTACGTCAACTATGTTCCAAATTTGTCTACCAAGTGCGATTTTGAAAAACGGTTGGAATAACAAAGCAAGTCCACCGTAAATTATCATTTCTGTTTGTCTGCCTTGTTCGTAGGCTTGATAAGCTAAAATCGCAAATCCAAATAGTCCTGCTAACCTTACAAACTGATAAAATCCGTAAGGCATATCCGCTAAACAGAGGAAAAATAAAATCGCTAAAATTATTTTGATAGCGTTACTCATCTTTCTTCAAATCGTCAAGTGAACTGGTGTCAATACTGATTAACTCAAACTGCGGTAATTCAGCCGCTTCCAGATATTGGTTCGTTATCTTGTCAAGGAATGATTCGGTTACAATGTCTTCTTCTAAAAACTGTTCAATGTCTGGAAACACAGCCAAAATATTATCATCACTAACTTTCAATCTGTGTCTGATATTTTTAAAAAACTTGATTTCAGAATATTCAATTTGCTCGTCTGCTTTAATTGTCTGAATAGCAAAATCAATTAAAGTCAATTCTTCTTGTTCGGTTAACGTGGATTTTCCTAACAAGTCAAAATAATAAGAAATGAACTCTTTACCTCTTGTGTTAATCTTACTTACAAGTGAGTTAATCTCTTCTTGAAATTTGAAGTCTTTGAATAGTGGTGATTTTTCACACATTGATTTAATTAATGCAATTTCTCTTTTATCAATATTGCCGTCAGATGCCATACAGCAAAAAACTGTTTTAAGCAAGAGCTTGTCAAAAGTTATTGTGTCCATATATTTTCTATTTTATTTTTTAAAACCAATTCTTGGCCTTTCGCTTTTCTGTTCAATATTTTCTCCGTCCATTTTAGCTTTAATTACTTCGTATTTTTTCAACTCTTGTAATGGTACAGATGGCTTTGTGTTTTTTATTACCTGCTCCAATATAGTCATTGATATTCTTGATTTAGTTTTCAATGCTAACCTTGATGCTTCGTTAACCAAAAATTCAATGTCAGATGAAACATAGTTTGCGGTCAATGTTGAAAGTCTGTCATAATCCATACCAAAGTCAAGCGGTCTGTTTTTTAAATACATTTCAAACATTGCTTTTCGGGCTTCAAAGTCTGGCGGTGGCAAATAGAATTTCTTGTCAAAACGTCCTGCTCTGAGCATTGCAGGGTCTATCATATCAGGATAGTTAGTTGCTCCGATAATGAATATTCCCTTTTCACCTGTTCTGTCCATTTGAGCCAACATTTCATTCACTGCACTTTTTGCCATTTCGTGAGCATCACTGTCACGGTTTTGCAATAGCTCATTTATTTCATCTATGAAAATGATTGTCGGTGCATTCTTTTCGGCTTCTTCAAACATTTTAGCAATGTTTTCCTGTGTTGCATTAATAAACCTGCTTTTCAAAGTTGAAGGTGTCGCCAACATAAAATTAAAGCCTACTTCTTCAGCAAAGTGTTTGGCAAAGAATGTTTTTCCACAACCTGGAGGACCGTATAAAAGCATTCCGTTAGGAATGGTAACGCCATACTTTGCGTATTCTTCGGGTTTGTGTAAGGCATCAATTACATCTAATTGCAATTGTGCTTTCAATTCTTTCATTCCTGCAATAGCATCAAATCCTTTTCCTTTGGCTTTTTGCGTTTTTATCTTTTTCTCGTCCTTGTCGTCAGACTTCACTTTTTGAACGGTGTCAACATCTTCAATTTCGATTTCACCGTTTAATGCTTGGGTAAATTCATTGGCGGATTGAAAACGGTTTCCGGGGTCGTTCTGCAAAGCCTTTTTTAAAACCTTTAAAACCGATTCATCAAAATCAACAATGTCTTCTGAAACTTTTGGAAACGAAATTGGCTTTTTGCGTTCTTCAATAATTACATCTTCGGCTTTTGTTCTATCGGCTTTGAATTTTGAAATGTCTTTGAACCAAGGCGGCATTCCGAAAAGTAAATGATACATTACTGCACCAACTGAAAACAAATCTGATTGAGGAGAATAAAAACTATTGAAGCATTCAGATGCTACATAGTTCAAATTCAAACCTTCTTTATTATATGCCTTTGACGATTGATGAAATGAACGGGCAAAACCAAAATCAATAATTTTTGCTTGCGGAATGTCGCCCGATAAATCAAGCATTATATTTTGAGGTGTGATTTCATTATGAATAATTGGTTCGGGCAAACTGTGTAAATAATTTAGACCGTTTAATACAGCCGTAATAATTTGCTTTAAATCGTAAACAGATTCAATTTTCTCACGACTTATTTTTTCAGCCAAAGTTTCACCTGCTATGAAATTAAGCACCAAAAAACCAAACTTCTTGCCTTCAAAAATCAGTTCTCCACTGTCTTTGTATGAAACAATATTTGGATGCTTGATTGATTTTAGAAATTCAATTTCAAGCAAATTATTTTCACTGTCAAAAGCTGAACGGTGAAGTTTTGCATAATTGAACAGTTTAAGGAAATAGAGTTTATTGTCTTTACCTTTTACTCTGTAAGTTTCAGCATTACTACCTTGCTTAATAAAAAGCATAACAGAATACTTTTCATTAACTGAAAAGTTTTTAGGTAGTATGCCTTGTTTTTGAATATCCATTTTAACGAGTAAAAATTTGAGTTATTAACCTAATGTGTCTTTTGGTTTTTCATCATCAGGCATTAATGCAATTAACTGAACTAAAATATTTCTGATACCGCCTGTGTTTCCAGCAGTAGCCAACTGTAAACCTTGGTTACACAATTGTCTTGCTTTGTTTCGGTCTTTCCAATGGTATGAATTAAAGTCGCTGTCAATGTGTTTCAAAAATTGAACGTCCATTGCATTACCAGTAACTGCATTTCGTAAATTGAAATCCAAAGAGCCTATTTCACTAATTAGGTTTTTCGCTTCTTTGGTATTTTTGTCTTTGATTACCTGCTCAATAGTTTTCTTGTATTCTTGAATGTGGGCTTCAACTTTGTCCATATTCAAATCGTCATCATCACTATTGGCTTTTATCTTTTCTATTAAATCTTCCAATTCGTAGAACGCGTCTTTTAGTTCTTGCTCAACCTTTGGCCATTCTGCAACTTTTTCTGCACTGTCCAATTTCAAAAGTTCCTTCCGCAAGCCGTCAAGAATTTTCATTTTACCGTCTGCACTTCCTTTTTCGTTTTCTAATTGTTCTTCAAGAGCTTCTAATTTTTCCGAAACATCATTGGCGTTTACCTTATGTGCTGTTCTTTTAGCTTTTGAAATTTCTTTGGTTAGCAATTCTTCTGTTGGCGGTTCAGTTTGCTTTATTTCAATTTCTAATTCCTCTGTGTGGTTTAGTAAAGGAAAGTAAGCACTGAATTTCATTAATTGCGACCTGTCAACTTTTATGGTTATATCCACATCGCTACCTTCGGGTAACAATGCAGGCAAACTTTCGCCTGTAATTATTACTTCCGTAATAAAATTGTTTAAAACTGGATTCTTTCCTTCTGCATTAAAATCTCCTTGATAAATTGGAATACGAATAATGTCTTTAATCATTCCGGGTCTGATTGCACTTCTTGTTTTCAAACCATTGATAACACCTGTAGCAGGAACTTTTTTGCTTTTCTCTAATCCTTTTACTGGCAGAAATAAATCTTTACCCTCAGTATGGAAAAACTTTGCAATTCCAATATGGTAGGGCAGAACTTGCATACCATCAAGCCCGCCAATTCCTTGTAAAATACTAAATTGGTGTGGTTGGCACTCTAATTTATTACCTGCTTCATCATAAACATTTATTTCAAAGGAGTTGGAACGACCTTCAACTAAAAGCACATCAACAATTGTTGCTTTTTCACCAATCAGTTTTTTTCCACTTGACCAAGCACCATCAAAACGAACTACATCAGCATAAATCTTTTCAGGAAAAGTGCCTGTTGTCTTTTCTTTTAGCACTTTCAAGTTTACCATTTCGTCTAATTCAACGGTGGTAGCTTCGTATTTAATATCAAGTTGTAGTTTGGTTTTATCTCTTGTGGTTTCTTTTACTTCGTCTGATACAGAAATTGTAGAAGCGAATAAAGCCGCACCTTTTGCAACTACTGTCATTGGGTCAACTGATGTATCAACTTTGTCTGTTATTTGCTCTTTGAGCATTCTGCGAAGGATTGGTGAATATGTTGGACCCCCAACCAAAATCAATGCCCCAAGGTCTGATCCTTTTAAGTTGTTACGTTTTAATAACTCCTTTGTAATATCAATTGCTTTTTGAAATATTGGAGATAAGGCATTTTCCATATCTTTTTGAGTTACCAATACATCAATTTCAGGCTCTTCACCATTCTCGTCTTCGAAAGGTAAATCCCCTAAATTTGAAAGGATGTTATGCGAATCTTTGAATGATAACTGAATTTTAGCTTCTTCTGCAAATGATTTTACTGCATTTCTTAATACTTCTTTTTGAGTTACATCACTTAAAATTCCATCAATTGCAAAATTCTGTTGCAGATTTGGAATGATAATTTGGTCAACGATTGCTTCATCTAAGTTTTTGCCTCCAAGCCAAGCATCCCCATCCGTATCTTTTACAGTTAAAATTCCTTCATCTGATTTTAAAATGGCTGCGTCAAAAGTTCCGCCTCCTAAATCAAAAACTAACCAATATCCATCTTTTTTCTTTGCATCAAGACCATAAGCAGTGGCGGCAGCCACTGGTTCCTGCAAGAGTTCAATATGTTTAAAACCAGCAAGTCTTGCCGCTTTCATTGTAGCTTCATTCTGTGGATTCAAAAATTTCGCAGGAACAGTAATAACAATTGAGGATATGTTCTCATCTTGAATGAATGATTTTAGTTTTTTAAGAACCTCAGAAGATAATTCCTCAGAAGAAAACTCTCTATTCATATTTGGACATTCATATGAATGCGTTGTTCCCATTGTTCTTTTGAACTCAATAAATGAGTTTGTTTTCCCTTTTTCAAAAGTTTTTAAGGCTCTTGCACTATCTGTTTTCATAACATTAAAAGCAGTGTCACCAACAAGAATATCTTGTCGTCTGCTATAATGAACACAAGAAGGAATAGTGTCTTTTAGAGTATCTGACTTTTTTATAGTTGGAACACCATTTTCCATTCTCGCTATTGCTGAATTGGTAGTTCCTAAGTCAATGCCGTAGTCAATTTTATTTCTCATGCTTTGATATTGTTTTATTGTTTAGTAGCCTACAGAAACTTCTATTTGGGCTGTTTGAATCATTTTATCGTTATAGTTTACTTGAGGAATTAACACCTTAGTTATTACTTCGGAATCCTTCTCTAAATTTTCATCTTGAATAGTAGCGGTTTTAATTGCTTTCATCCCTTGATGAAATTGCTTGCCCAATAACTCAGGCATTTCATAACCATTTGCTATTAGGTTGTCTTTTAGATTTTCAATTGACCTTTTTATGTGTTTTATTCCTTTAACATTTGGGTCCATTCTCATAAGATTGTTTTCCATTACATTTATTTGACCACACACTTTCAAGGCTAATGAATGGTCAGGCTCTGCGTTTGGCGTGGCTTGTAAAGTTGTTTTCTGTTGCTCAATTAGATGCAATTGAGAATCCATCAATTCGGTTTGCTTGCCAAACTCCTTTACCAAACTTTCCTCAATAGATGATTTGGTTTTGCTCAATTGGTCAATAAAATCAGTCTTGTCGGTTTGTTGTCTTCTACTCAATAACCAATACAAAAGTCCTGAAAGCAGGATTGCTGAAAGCACACCGATAATTCCATAAAGTGAATTCTTACTTAATGAATCTTGAACCTCTGTGATTTTTCCTTCGTTCTTATCGCCAGTTTCCTTGATTTGAATTCCAAGTTGATTTGCAGTTTGGGTAATAGCGTTGCTATTATCCTGTGATTTTGTTCTTAAACTGTCAATGCTTTTGTAAGCATTTGAAAGTTTAGAATTTAAAGTTCCAATTTCAGATTTCAGTTTGCTGTTTTCTGATTGAAGTGAATTTACCTTTTGTGTCAAAGGTTTTATTTCCTTTTCTAAATCTTCTTGCGTTACCTGTGCAAAAGCACCAAGTGAAGAAAATAGAATTATTGCGAATGATGTTGTTATCTGTTTTTTCATTTTAATCTATTATTTTACTTATTAAACCTACTGCCATTAACCCAATAAATCCTCCTGTAAATAATCCACCTATGCCACCTGCAATTAAACCTATAACTGCGCCTGCACCAATAACCCATAATGGCCAGTTATTAGAAGAGCTACTTGAAGAGGATGAAGAACTTGAAGTCGGTGTTGGTCTGTAGGTGCTTGTTGAGCTACTAGAAGTTGATGAGCTAATACCGAGTTGACTTGCTAAAGAAAGTAAAGTGGAATTATTTGTGTTGTAACGTGTCTTTAATTGGCTATCCATATCCAATTCTCCAAGAGTTCGTGAAACGGCTACAGCTCCTCTGATTGCAGTTTTTAAGTTCTCGGTTGCTGTGTATCTGTCAGTAAGCAAATTTGTTAGTGCATCTGTAGCATTTGTTTTATTTGCACCATTTCTCCTAACTGCTATTTCTGCTATCTTTTGAATGTTTGCAGATGATGGATTTACGGCAAATTGGAAGAGTTCCTGTTCGTCATTAACAACTGTAACAAGCATTCCTTGAACATTATTTACAACGGCACCGCTAATTTTCAAGTAAAAATCATCAGTTCTACCCAGTGATGTTCTAATGTTAAATAATTTTGGTTTGCAAGATTCTACCATATCTTTTGCGTTTGCAATAGTGTCATTCAGATTTTGGAAACGTTCAAGTTTAGACATGACAAATTTCAAATCTTCTCCAATAAGTTTTTGCTTATCTCTTTCGGGTTTATCGTCTATCCACTCTTGTAAATCCTTTATGTTTTCATCTATTTGTTGTCTAGCAATATTACCAACTGCGTAACTTTTAGCTTTTTTAAATAACTTCATTGAATAATCACTTGGGTCTGTATCCGTGTCTTTAAAGTGCATAAAATAGTCACGACCACAAGCAAAAAATTCCATTGCTAATTTGTCGGCAATGGAAGCGTATTTAATATTTGTTGCTCCAAGAATAGATTTTAATTGTTTTATTGAATCTTTTGTTTCGGCTAATAAAGTATTTGCTGCCTTTATTGAATTAGACTTATTTGCTTTACGCTTTGATTTAGATTCTGCAACTTTCTTTTCTATTTGCTCAATTGGTTTCTGAACAAATCCTTTCAAAAAATCTTCTTTGGCTGAAAATTCTTGTTTCGTTAAAATGTCAAGGAATTTGTTTGAAGTAACAGTTCCACTTTTTTCAACTTCAGATTGTACTTGATTAAGAAACATAAGTTGGAGTTCCTTTTTTGTGGTTTTAAAGGTTTCATCTGTTGCCAATGATTTGAAATCTTTTATGAAATCACTTTCAAGGAATTTCAGTTTTAATGAAATGCCTTGTTCCAAAATTGCTTCATTGGTATTTGTTCCTTCCAAAATCCCACTTAAATAAAGTGTTCCCAAATTGCTGTAAGCCGAAGCATTTCGCTGTGTAACTTCTCCGTTTGATGTGAGTTTTGTCCAGATATTGATTACTTGGTCTAAATCCGCTTCTTTAATTGCGTCAAAAGCTGGTTCGTCCGTAATTGGGTTTCCTTTGTAAAACCAAAATAGGGCAGCACTCATTTTGTCGCTGTCAAGATTGAGTTTTGATGAAGCCTCATTTACGGATTGAAGTGTTCTGTGAAAATGACCAAGTATTGGGAAGCTAAAGTCATCTTCAGGTTCTTGGTCTGCTTCCAAAAAACGTTGAAGACGGGTTAGTTGACGTCTTTGCTCTGCTGCTGTTGCACCAACAAGCAAGCCAATTGTCCGATAAGGATTATTTAATATAACTTTCATCTTTTATTTCTGAGATTAGTGAATTCTTTATAACTATTAGATTTTATTATATCTCTCTTTAGGATGTCATAGTAAATGGATTTGTCAGAAATGAAACCCAAGTATGAAAACATTGATGGTATGAAGCTAAATAAGGAAAAAAAAGCCAAAAATGCAGGAATTACTCCTACCCAATATGACCACTCTGCTAAATTTAAAGACACTATTAAAAGACCGACTAGACCGATACCAAAAAATATTAATTCTCCCTTGAACGCTTCTACAAAGCTTGATGGTGGGTTTAATTTATATTCAGGTCTTTCTGTTAGAATCTCCATTAAAGTTTCATAGTCATCACTTGAAATAAGTTTTGGAATATCAAATCTATACTTAGTAAATTGTATTGTTGCCATTATCTTCTTTCGGTTACGATATAAAATTTCCAAGTATAGCCCATATTGCTTTCCATATATTCCGTCCCAATGTTTGGAATAACACCTGGTGCAGAAGCACGATAATTATATGTTCCTGGACTCAATGTTATGTTTTTTTTTTGTTTTGGTGAAAACGAATAAGTTTCGCTATTCAATTTTAAAGTAAGAGTAATTGAAGTATTATTGAATATTTCAATTTCGGGATTGTAAGTAGAAGTTTTACCTCTTGGGGTAAACATGCTTCTTTCATTTTTTTTAACAAGGTCTCCAAGTTTTACAAATGACTTGTGTAAATATCCTTCTTTATCAGTTGCAATGTCAATTATATTGTAGAAATCATTTTCTGCTTCAATGGAGACAATAAAGATTTGTGTACCCGGTTTTAATGATGAAATTACTCCGTATTCTGTCCCTGGTCCTTGTCTGAAATTGACCTGTTTTGTTACCCAGCCCAAATACGATTGACTGAAGCAGATTGAATATATCAAAACAAAAAGCGTTAAAAAGAATTGTTTTTTCATTTTTAAAAGTTTATTGGATTAGTTATTTGTTCTGTTGGTACTTTGAAAAAAAAATGTTCTTTTGGTTTTGTTAAGGGTCGGCTTGTGTGTCGGGCAAAAACCAAATGTGCCATTTGTGCGGCTGGCTAAAATTGTTTTTAAAAAATGTGCGGTGGGAAAAAATAAAAATACAGAGGCGTTGGCTTTTGGGTCGGCAGTCTGATGGTTCATTTGTCCCGTCACTTTATGTTTATTTCTGTCGTTCATTCTTGCTGTGTCGTTTTCTGGCTTGCAGGTAACTCAAAAATATACGCGACATTCAATTATGAATAAAATAATAAATTATTAATAAAATAAATTTAATGTAAATTTATTTATGTATTGCGTGAAATGAGTTTCTGCTTATTAGTTCTTAACAAATTTATATAAAATAAATTAACTTAAAAAACTGAAAATGTACATTTTTTGTTAAATGTGGATAATTCATAAAAAAATCTATCTCGAGTGAGATAGATTTCTGTTTTATTTTTTTAGGAGTTTTGTTTGGTAAGTTTTGTCTCCGATTTTTAGGTTGATGAAGTATAGGCCTTTTGGATATGGCGTAAGGTCTATTGGGGCGTCTTTTAGTTGGGTAAAGTGTTTCTCTAGGATTTTATTTCCTGCAACGTTAAAGATGGTATATGAACCGCTTTGGTTGGCTGTACGGCTGTCTGATATGATGTATGCGATATCTGCTGTTGGGTTTGGATATGCAATGAGCTGATGATTAGCCTGTGCAAATTCTGTTGCATTGAGAACGCCTCCTGCGAAATTGTAGAGGTAAGCGAATGCTTGGAAATATTGGTCGGTCACAATTTTGTCGTGAATGATGAGTGTGTTTTCATCATTTCTGGTTTCAGCTGAAGAAGACCAGTTGTGAGAACTTGCGCGAGCTCCTCCTAAAGGAGGGGTAAAAGATGGGAATAAAAAACTCCAAAGCTTTGGGCTTTGGAGAGCTATTTTAATCACGGATTAGGAAGTTTAGCAATTGTGAAATTTAAGTACTTGCTTGGGCTTTTATTTGACTTTTACGATATGCCTTCAAATAACTTGGGTTAATAGTGCCCGTATATACTCACCCCTCCACCGAAATACTGATGTTTTAAATGTTCATAGACTAAGTTTGTTTTTAAGTCGATATCGTCTGTATGATACGTTGGGTAGGGCAATGTTTCAAATAAAGTCTTGCTTATTGTATTGAAAACAGCAGCTGCTGTTACCGATTTGTCCGACCATTGTTCCACTTTCAATTTATCTTTTTTCAGTTCTTCAAGCAGTTGAATCGATATTTTTTTGATTTCATTTTTATCTTTTTCTTCTAGTTTTTTGCCTTGTCTAAGAATATCGAAGATAGCTTTTTGCTCATCTGTAAGTCCTTCTCTTTTGGCATCTGCCTGTTCTTCGGAATATGAATTCACTAGTTCAATCAATTTTCTAAAGGTCTCTTTAATCACCACTTCGTCTTTGCCTCTGTTATATTCTTCGATGATTTCCTGATAGCGTTTGTAATAATCAACTGTTAAAGGGTTGCGTTCTACCATTCGCTTCAATTGTTTTTCTACCCTATCTTTGAGTGCCTGAACTGCTGCATTTTTGTTTTTGGTTTTCAGGAAATATTGCTCCAACAAATCAAAGTCTAAACCACTCAAGTCAATGATTTTTCCTTCGTTGTAGTCTGATTCTGCAACCATATTTTCGATGGAATCATCTACTACTTTTTGAATTTTACGCATGATGTCTGCAACATCTGCACTTTCAACATTATCTTCAATAGCGGTGTAGATTACATCAATAGCGTTCTTTCTTGGTGCATATTGGTTTAATACTTTGTCGGGTTGAAGTGCTTTATATTTCTTAAACATTTCTCTTGCTAAAACCTGAAATTTCCTTTTGGTTTCATCATTGGTATAAACTGCATTTACCGCTTTTTCCATTGCAGCCAATTTCTGTAATCCAGTTGCATTGATAAGTTCCAGCAAATCAAAATTTACCTCATCCTTCAAAAATATTTCAGTGGCTTCTAAAGCCTCTTCCAATTGACAGATGAGCTCTTCTTTCGGTTTTACTGGTGGTTCTTTATTTTCTCCACCATCGCTTTCTTCACCTCCTGAACCGTAAATTGCCAAAGCATCTAACAAGGCGGTATAGGTTTCTATATAGTCTACTATTAACCCATTGTTCTTGCCTTCACTGATTCGATTGGCTCTTGCAATGGCCTGCATTAATGTATGCGATTTCAAAGGTTTGTCTAAATACAAGGTAGAAAGAGTAGGAACATCGAAGCCCGTAATCCACATTGCACAAACAATCACAAATCGGAAAGGGTCATTTTCATCTTTAAACCTTGTCTCAAGGTCTTGGGTATTCATTTTATCCCGATGAGGTTCTATGTCTAAATCCCATTTCTGAAACTTCTGTATTTCGTTTTGCTCCGAACTTACTACCACACAAATTTCTGTTTCCTTTATCCATTTTAGTTCACGACTTTTTTCCAATAATTCTTGGTCGCCGTATTTCCCTTTTGAAATTTCTTTTTCTAATTTCTCTACATACTTTTTCCAATGCTCGATAATCAGGTCATACATTTTTACAGCAGTGATTTTGTCTAGTGCTACAAACATTCCTTTGCCTTTGTACCCTCTATTGCAGAAATGCCAAACGGCGTCTTTTGCAATGGCATCTAATCTTTTTTTAGATGTAAGTATTGGATATTCGCGTGCAAATAGTTGTTCCACTCTGCTGCGTTGGTCGCTGTCTAAATCTTCGCTTTCGGCATCTATTACAGCTCGTATTTGCTCGTTGATAATGGGATTTTTCAAGCCTAAGTACTCGCCTCTGTTTTCGTAGTATAATGGAACGGTAGCCCCATCATCCACACTTCGTTTAAAATCATATCGGGAAACATAATCACCAAAAATTCGCTTGGTTATTTCATCGTCTTTGAAAAGCGGAGTTCCGGTAAAACCAATGAAAGAAGCATTGGGTAAAGCATTTCGTAGGTTCATTGCCAATTGACCACCTTGGGTTCTGTGTGCTTCATCAGAAATGACAATAATATTATTTCGTTTGGTTATTTCTTCTTCAAAGTTGAATTTGTGAATGAGCGTAAACAGATAGCGATGTTCTGAACCGAGTAATTCTCTTAAATGCTTTCCGCTGCTGGCTTTTAGTGAATCTTTTGCGCCTGCTTTTACTTGTGGAACAGCACCCACACCACTGAAAGTTCCATAGATCTGTGTATCTAATTCGTTTCTGTCTGTAACAACCAGGAATGTATAGCTGCCTGTAAACTTGTGGTGAATTTTTTGGCAGAAGAAAACCATGGAATAAGATTTTCCGCTTCCCTGTGTGTGCCAAAACACCCCCAATTTTTGTTTTTCTTCTAAAGTAATTTTGCCCAGTTTATAGAGTTGTTCTTTGTGCTGTATGTTTTCAATGGCTTTGTTCACCCCGATAAACTGGTGGTTTCGGGCAATGAGTTTTACGACTTTTCCTAATGAGTTATCAAACAGAATAAAGTTCTCGAATAAATCTAAAAATCTATTTTTCTCGCAAACACCAAGAATGATTCTATCCAGAGCTACAATTCCTTCGTCTTCTTCGGTAATGCGTTTCCATTCGTGGAAGTGCTGATACTTTCCTGTAATACTGCCAATGCGACTTTCAATACCATTGCTTAACAGTACAAAAGCATTATAGTGAAAGAGTTTTGGAATTACGTCTTTGTAGTCTGTGAAATTGTCATTATAGGCATTTTCTAATTTTCTGTGAGCTGCCTTCAGCTCGATGAACAATAGGGGAATGCCATTTACAAATCCGATAATATCGGGTCTGCGTTCTCTATTGCTTTTGCCTTGAATCCATAATTGGCGGACCGCTAAAAAATTATTGTTTTCGGCATTGTCAAAATCAAAAACTTTGAGGGTTTTGTTTTTTACTTGTTCGCCTTTTTCATCAATAAAGTCAACGGGAATTCCGTTTCTTAGTAACTGGTATTTCTCAAAATTGATTTCTGCCAATGACTTGGTTATGCTTTCTTCCATGAGTTTTTCATAGGCTTCTTCATACGCTTTTTGTGGTAATCCTGGATTGAACTCTCTGATTTTTTCAAAGAAAATCTTTTTGAGTACTACCTCTTTTTTGTTCAGTCTACCCAAAGTGCTTCCATCACCAAAGCCTTCTTTGTTATAAGCCAATAGTGTATCCCAACCTAATTGATGAAAGAATAAATCAATGGCCGTCTGTTCTATTAAATTATCTTCTGAATATTCCCAAGTCATAGTTAATTCCTATTTATTACCGATGCAATCCTATTTACAAATGCATCTTCTTTTTTAATTAATTCTTTCATTGATTGGCTTTCAGAAACAAAAATTCCATCAACAATAAAATTGATTTCATTCTCATCATTTCCGTAAATTGATTTTGAATATGCCTTTTCTGTATTGATTTCTTTTGATAGAGGATAAATCAAACCGCTTGCAATTAAATTGTTTCTGTAATATCCAGAATAGGAATGAATTTGATGTAAATCATTTCTGTCCACATCTCCATTTTGCATTTCCATCTTTTTGAATTTGGCATCAAACACAACCACTTTTCCACTTGTTCTGTGCTTCATTACCAAATCAGGAAACATAGGACGGTTAAAGAATTGCTGTTGATAAATGCGTAATTCTTCCTGGCCACTAACAGACCATTCCGGGAAGTTTTTGCTCAACAATTTTTCAAGATATAATTCATACAATTCTGCAATGTCAAACAAGTAGCCTGTGGTTGCCAATTGCTGTTTATCATTATCTGGCATCAGGTCTTTGTCCAATAAAATGATTTCAGCATACTCCAAAACCTTCTTAAACCCGCTGTACATTGGATTATTTATGGATTGATGAGCTTTTGCTTTCTGTATGGTTGCGTAACTGGCAAATTGACCTGAATAATTTTGTTTTAGCAATTGGTTTAATCCAAGTAACCGACTGTGTATTTCTTTACCAAAAATCCTTTCTAATTTACGCAATGCAAGGTAAAGCACATCCACAATTTCCTGCACATACATTCGCTCTCTGAACGTACTGGTTAGTTTTCCCTGAAAAGGAATATCCCGTTTCAGGTAATCGTTAAAATCAATACTCCCCCTAACTTTGTGGCTTCTTTCCTGATGCTTTTTGTATTGTTGTGGCAAACCCAACACGGCAGCCTTCTCAAGTGATTGGATAAAAAGATAAGCGATGATAAACAAGAATTGATTTTCAGTTTCGTCCTTTTTAGCTTTTACCTGTTCGTTATCTACATAAATATCATTCACAAAATTGAGCATTCGTTTCAAAAATGCATCTCCGAATTTTGTGATGATATTGATTTTACAACCTTTGTAAAACAAAACACCGGCATACAATCCAGTTTGAACGATGTATTCTTTCTCCTGTTCGAGTTTTTCTTTAGAATACAATTTCAGAATTAAGCGTTCTTCATCCGGTTCAAAAAATCGCCTGCGTTTGAAGTTGAATATTCTGATTTGTTTTAACTGCTCTGCCCCAAATTTTAATTCATAAACCGATGAGAACATTTGTTGCAAATGTTTTTTGTCGCCTGCCTTTTTTACAGCAAAAGCTTCGCCCAAAGCCGACTCACGGATAGGTGCTTCCTCGTAATAATTATGATTGACAGGTACGCTTATTCTCATTTTATTTCAATGTTTCTTTAAATCGGTTCAATGCCTCATCTAATTTTCCATCAAGCTCACTTTCTGCAAAAACGGCTCTCAGATATTCTTTCAAAGTTGGTCGTAAGTACAAATTGAAAAGTGTTTCCAAATTGTGCTGAGTAATTTCTTTGCGTTTGGCAATATCGCTCATCTTCATAAAAAAGGAATGACCAAATTCGTATGATTTACCTAAGCCCAATTCAGCAGAAATATAGTTATTCAGTTTTTCGCAAGCTTTTAGATATTGCTTAATGTTGCTAAAATCTTCTTTCCTTTTAAATCGTGTTTCTTCTTCTATCACATCATAGTCGCAGTCTTTACGTATCCATTTAAACCTTCTGCGAAGTGCCAAATCAAAGGCATCAATACTCTTATCCACATCGTTCATCATTCCTATAAAAAAGACATTTTCAGGTACGCCAAACTTTACCTCGTTATTATCGATTGTATATGCCAGGGATTCGTACTTTTTATCTTCTTTTATTAAATCTTCTATAAGTGTCGAATACTGAGTTCGTATTAGGTTTTTGTTACCTATTCCATTATGGCGATAATCCTTCTCTAATAATGAAAGTGTTTCGCCAAATACCGAAGAAAGGTTGGCACGGTTGATTTCATCTACCACAAAATAAAAAGACTTATCAGGGGTAGTCATGGTCGGAAGAAAATTCCGGCCATTTTTTATGTTAAGTTTTAAAAACCTTGTCGGGATTTCCTCCAGCAAAAATGATTAATATAGCGGTAAT
>JAYRDY010000022.1:0-16641 GCA_041909215.1 Cloacibacterium sp.
CATCTGAGCTTGAGTTGCATGAACTACATCACGGAAATCCATATGCTTTTTCATTTCGCCTTTGAAAGTCACTTTTACAGATTCAGGAATTGGCATTGAAGCCTCACCTGTTGCCAAAGCAAGCGCTACAGTTCCAGAGTCAGCTCCGAAAGCAACACCTTTAGACATTCTTGTGTGAGAATCCCCTCCGATAATGATTGCCCATTCGTCTACCGTAATATCATTAAGAACTTTGTGAATAACGTCTGTCATTGCGTGATATTCACCTTTCGGGTCACGAGCTGTGATTACTCCGAAATCGTTCATGAATTTCATTAATTTAGGAATATTCGCTTGTGCTTTTTTATCCCAAACTGAAGCAGTGTGACAGCCTGACTGATACGCTCCATCTACAATTGGAGAAATCACCGTTGCTGCCATAGATTCTAGTTCTTGAGCGGTCATTAAACCTGTAGTGTCTTGAGAACCAACGATGTTTACTTCAACTCTTACATCAGAACCAGCGTGTAAAACTTTACCTTCTGGAACGCCCACTGCATTTTTATTGAATATTTTTTCAACAGCGGTAAGTCCTTGTCCTTCGATAGAAATTTCTTTTGATGGAGCGAAAACTGTAGGAGCTGTAATTCCTAAAGTTTTTGCAGCAAATGTTTGGATTTTTTTTCCGAAAACAATTGCGTAAGAACCACCAGCTCTTATAAACTCTAATTTCTGCGGAGTAAATGATTTTGAAATATCTTTCAATTCAGTTTCTCCGTTGTATAATTTCTTTTCTTTGGTATTGATGGTTAAAACAGTTCCTGTAGCAACTGAATATTTTTCTTCTAAAACAATATCACCGTTTTCATTACGAACAGGATTTCCGTTTTCGTCAACTTTTTTCACCCAGTTTTGAAGGTCGATTCCGATACCTCCAGTTACATCAACTGTAGTTAAGAAAATTGGAGAAATTCCATTAGTTCCAGCTACAATTGGAGCAATGTTTACGAATGGTACGTAAGGACTTGCTTGTTTCCCAGTCCAAAGCGCAACGTTGTTTACACCAGACATACGAGAAGAACCAACTCCCATTGTTCCTTTTTCTGCAATAAGCATTACGCTTGCATCAGGATGTTGAGCTTGTAAAGCTTTTATTTCTTCTTGTTGAGCAGGAGACATCATGCATTTTCCGTGTAATTCACGGTCAGAACGTGAGTGAGCCTGATTCCCTGGAGATAATAAATCAGTTGAAATATCACCTTCTGCAGCGATATAAGTCACAACTTTAATTTCTTCTGGAACTTCTGGCAGTTTAGTAAAAAACTCTGCTTTTGCATAGCTTTCCAAAATATCCTTAGCGATTACATTTCCCGATTCATAAGCTTCTTTTAAACGCGCTGTATCAGCATCGTACAAGAAAACCTGAGTTTTAAGAACTTCAGCGGCCTGTTTTGCAGTAGCTTCATCATTTCCTAAAGCCAAATCAAGAAGAACTTTGATAGAAGGGCCTCCTTTCATGTGAGATAACAATTCGAAAGCGAAATTATGAGTAATTTCTTCAACCACAGATTCACCAAGGATTATTTCCTTTAAAAACTTAGCTTTTACACCAGCTGCACTAGTTGTGCCCGGTAAAGTATTAAAGATGAAAAAGTTAAGAGAATCAGCTCTGTGCTCATTCGCTGTATCTTTAATTTGCTCGATAATTGCGCTTAGCAATTCTGCACTGTCAATAGGTTTTGGGTGAAGCCCCTGTGCTTTTCTTTCTTCGATTTCCTGGATGTAATCCTGATAAATATTCATAATTTTTGAAGTCTTTTTAAACTTAATAATTAGATGATTTACTGTTCTTTAGTAGTAAAATTTTTTATAATCATCAATCTTTTTATAAGATGTTCAAAAATAAGAAAATTTAATTTGCAGAGGATATATTTTTTTAAAATTTTGTAAATAAAGCATATTTTTTAAATCAATTTTGTAAAATATAAAGTTTAGAATTACATTTGTTTTATGTACAAGGGTGGAAAAAATTGGATTTTTGTAGTTATAATACTGGTTGTAGTGGGTTATTATTTTCTGCTAAACCCGTATGAACAAGAGTATTTCTTTATTTCTTGTCCTTTTTATCAAATTTCTGGTTATCAGTGTCCTGGTTGTGGAAGTCAGAGAGCTTTTCATGAACTTTTACATCTCCGAATTTTTGAGGCAATCAAGCAAAATGTACTTTTTGTATTGGCAATTCCTTATGTTTTGTTGATTTTTTACACAAGTTTTCATCAAGAGAAATACCAAAAATTAAGACAAATATTGATGGGTAACAAAACTCTTCTTATTTTATTAGTTGTTGCGATTCTTTTTGGCGTTCTCAGAAATTTATAGTTGACTCTTTGTTTTTAAGAAAGCAGGTTCTAAGTTTTACCAAACCGCGCCCCGACTTGAGTGGAGCTCTCCCGAAAAAAATATTTTTTTCGGGAAGCGGGAACGGAAGGCGGAATTTGGCGCTATAAAAATTTTCACTACATTTGCCGTAAGAAAAAGGGGTGCTGTAAAAAGCTGAGATTATACCCAAAGAACCTAGAACAGGTAATGCTGTTTAGGGAAACGTCTTTGATGTATTTTTCGCAATTGGCCTCCTTTTGTTCGATTTGTTTAATTTAAAAAAAATCAGAATGAAAGGATTTATTATTTTAGGGCTTAGTGTAAGCTCTGTTTTGTCTGCGCAAACAGATTCTACGCAGATTAAAGAAATTCAGGAGGTTAGCTTTACGAGAAGGTTGCCGGTTTCCAAAGAAATTATTAATGTACAAAAAGATTTAGGGTCTAAAAATTTAGGTCAAGATTTGCCGATTTTGCTTAAGAACCAAATGTCTGTTGTGGCAACTTCCGATGCTGGAAATGGAGTTGGTTACACTGGTTTTAGAATTAGAGGAACTGCTGGAACTTCTATTAATGTGATGCTGAATGGCGTTCCGTACAATGATTCTGAAAGTCAGGGAACGTATTTTGTGAATATTCCTGATATGGCGAGTTCGGCGTCGCAAATTGTGATTCAGCGTGGTGTGGGAACTTCTAGCAACGGAACGGCAAGTTTTGGGGCAAGTGTGAATATTTTGACGAAAAACCCTGAAGAAAAAGCTTATGTTTTGGGACAATTGAGCGCGGGAAGTTTCAACACGATGAAGACTTCTTTTGAAGCCGGAACGGGTAAATTTTTGAACAATTTATTTTCGGTTTCGGCGAGATATTCTACCATAAATTCTGATGGATATATTGATAGAGCGTTTTCTGAACTCAATTCTTATAATATAAATGCACTTTTTGAGAAGGGAAATACTAAAATAAGATTTTTAGCTTTCGGAGGAAAAGAAAAAACGTATCAAGCGTGGAATGGAATTGATAAAGCAACATATGAAACTAACCCGAAATTCAATTATTTTGGTGCAATTTACGATGCAGACGGAAATATTGTGAAATATTACGACAACGAAACCGATAATTATTGGCAAAAACATTATCATCTACTTTGGGAACAAAAATTTTCTGAAAAATGGAATTTGGAAACTACTTTTCATTTAACCGATGGGAAAGGTTACTACGAAAATTACAAGCAAGATGCTAAATTTTCTAAATACGATTTACCAAATATCATAGAAAACGGTAACACCATCACAAGAACAGATTTCATCAGAAAAAAATGGCTAGATAATAGTTTTTATGGGGTAGTTTCTAATTTGTTTGGGAATTTCAAAAATTTTAATTTGAATTTTGGAGTGGCTGCTAATCAATATTTTGGAAGGCATTTTGGTAATGTAACAGGTGTGAAATACACCAATATTTCGGAACACGAATATTACCGAAACAATGCTTTGAAAAACGAAGTTTCAGGTTTTGTGAAAGCCATTTACAAAATGGAAAAACTAGAGTTTTTTGGAGATTTACAACTTAGAAATATTGACTATAAAACGTATATTTTAGATGAAAATGCAGAAGAAGGAGCAAATTTAAGTCAGAAATGGACGTTTTTTAACCCGAAATTTGGAGTGAATTATAAAATTGAAAACGGTAAAGTTTTTTTCTCTTATGCACACGCTCATAGAGAACCGAATCGTGATGATTTAATGGCGAATCCTAACACAAAACCAGAGAAATTACACGATTTCGAGTTGGGAATTGAGAAAACTTTTGGTAATGTAGCTTTTACTGCTAATGCTTATTATATGAATTATGTGAATCAATTGGTGCTAAGTGGAGAAATTAATATGGTGGGAGAATTCATAAAAATTAATTCTGGTAAATCTTACAGATTAGGTTTAGAATTGGGAGCTTTAGCCAAAGTTTCAGAACAATTAAATCTTTTAGGAAACGTAACTTTTAGTCAAAATAAAAACAGGGATTTCAAAATGGAAGGCAGCAATTCGGTTGATGATTTAGGGAATACAACGATTTCTTTTTCGCCAAGCATCATTGCGAACGCAACAATTCAGTATAAACCTGTTAAAAATCTTCAATTAAATTTATCTAATCAGTACGTTGGGAAACAGTATTTAGACAATACAGAAACAGAAGCGCTTTCTTTGAAGGACTATTTTCTGTCAGATTTTAATGCACAATACAGTTTCAAAATTGCAAAACAAGATGTAAGCTTTCAGTTTTTACTGAATAATATTTTCAATAAAAAATATATAAACAATGGTTTTGTGTATAATGGACCGTATTATTACGCACAAGCTGGCAGAAATTTTATGATTGGGATGAGTTTAAAACTTTAACACTTTAACACTGTTTTTTTGATAAATTTTGCTTGATTTTATTTATTGTTAAATTAATTGATAATCAGTAAATAATATTTTCTCTCCATGGAGACAATAAAATTATTTTTAATTTTTAAATCATTGATTGTCAATATTTTGTTTAATTTTTAGAGAAAAAAATATTTGTTTTCATTTTTTTATTAATTTTAAGTGTTTAATCAAAAAAATAATAATTATGAAAAAAATCTATTCTTTCTTTTTGATGTTATTTGCGGTAATGAGCTATAATGCACAGGATGCAGGTATTTTTGAGTCTTACATAGTGTTAAACATTAATGGTGCTGGTAATACCTATTATGATTTACAGGCAGCAACTGGCAACCTAGATTTTAATGGCGCAGATTTAGGTACTTTTAATGCAACTACACAGTCTATTGTATTTGCAGGTGGCGAAATGAAAACCTGGAAAAATGGAGGGGCAGACGTTACAGGAGGTAAAATTCATTATGTAGTTTATGCTACAACGCCAGGTAGTTTTTCTAATGTAACTTTTAGTTGGCTTGAAAACTTAGGGGGTAATGATCAAAAATGGGGAAGTACTTCTGGTACTCAAAATATTTTATCTGGTTTGGCTGATGGCTCTTATACTTTAGAAGTTTACGTAGAAGCAAGTACGAGTCTTGGCTCAAAATATTCTAGCAATGGAGGAACAAACTACAAGGCAACTTTTAAAGTGAGCTCTACATTAGGAGTAGGAGATATTAAAAATTCTAACTTTAAATCTTTTGTGTCTAATGGTAAATTATATACGTCTAAAAAAGGGAATTTAGATATTCAGGTGGTAGATTTTTCAGGAAGAGTTGTGAAAACCATCAAAACTCAACCCAATAATGATGGGATAGAACTTAATCTTGTGAAAAAAGGAAATTACCTTCTTAAAGTAGAAAACGAGGTGATTAAATTTGCGTACTAAACGCTACATACATTAAATACATATTAAGAGACTGCTGAAAGAAGCAGTCTTTTTTTATGCAACAACTCAACAAAATATATTAAATTTGCGCTGATATGAATTTAGGACAACATATTTTCAATTATTTACAGCAAAATGGCAGGGTAGAATTGCCAGGCTTTGGTATTTTTACTTTAGAAAAAAAATCGGCACATTTAGACGAGTCTTCTTCTGTTTTATTGCCACCAGTTCAGGAAATTAAGTTTCAGAGGAACACTTTGGTTTTTAATTCTGATTTATCTAAATACGTTGCAGAAGCTACCGATGAAAATCTTTTTGTAGTACAAACCAAAATGAAAGAAGAAGTTCTTTTTTGGCAAGATTTATTAGAAAAGAATAATAATTTAGCCATAGAAGAATTAGGGGAATTTGTTTCTGAAAATGGAGAAATACAATTGTTGTCTAAAAATGATTTTACCCAAAGTCCGTCTTATTTCGGTTTAGAGAAAATTGATTTAAAAGAAATTGAAAAGCCTAAATCTACAGAACATTCCTATGAAAAGGAAGATTCTGACAACCAATATGTGTTCAGTAAATCTATTTTATGGACTTTTTTATTGATTATCCCAGTTGGGGCAATTCTTTATTTATCCATTAATTATAAAGATAAGATTTTCGGGAAAAAATCATTCAATCTTTCCGTTAAAACTTCCACCCATAGAATTGAGAAAGATACCTTAAACCGAAAAAATTCGTTGAATAAAGATTCAGTAAAAGTAAAAACTACTGATTCAATTAAAATTTCAAAATAAATCTAAAACTTCAATGGAGAAAAGTAAAAAATGCAAAGAATCACTTACGGTGATGACGAATATTGTGTTACCAAACGAAACCAATTCTCTAAATAATATGTTTGGTGGAGAGCTTTTGGCAAGAATGGACAGAGCTGCCGCAATTGCCGCTTCTAGACATAGCGAATCTACCGTTGTTACTGCTTCCGTAAACCATGTTTCTTTTAAGCATCCTATTCCAGAAGGTGGTGTTGTGGTGGTAGAAGCAAAAATATCGAGAGCTTTTTCTACTTCAATGGAAATTTATTGTGATGTTTGGTTGGACAACCCGATTACAAAAGAAAAAATACATACCAACGAAGGAATTTATACTTTTGTTGCAGTAGATAAAAACAACAAACCGGTTCCCGTGCCAGAATCTGAACCAGAAACCAACTTGGAAAAAGAAAGATTTAATGCGGCGTTAAGAAGAAAAGAACTTTCTCTGATTCTATCTGGCAGAATGAAACCAAAAGATTCTGTTGAACTCAAAAAATTATTTGTTTAGGTTTGATGAAGTAAAAGATTGATTTTTTTACTCATCATTCACCGAGTTTTTTCTTTTTCAATTTTAAATATTTCAGAAATGAAAATCCTACTTTTAGATAGCAATCATCCGCTAATTACCGAACAACTTTCTGCAAAAGGTTTTTTGTTGGAAGAAGATTTCACTTCTTCTTATGATGAAGTTTTGCAGAAAATAAATAATTATGAAGGGATTATTATTAGAAGTAGAATTCCTCTTGATAAAAATTTTCTAGAAAATGCCCCAAATCTCAAATTCATTGCAAGAGTAGGAGCAGGAATGGAGAATATAGACCTAGAAACTGCAAAAAATCTAGGCATTTCTCTCATCAATTCTCCCGAAGGAAACAGAGATTCTGTTGCGGAACATGTTGTTGGGATGTTGCTTATTCTAATGAATAGACTTTTTATTGCTTCAGAAGAGGTTAAAAACGGAATTTGGAAAAGAGAAGAAAACAGAGGAGACGAACTTCTAGGAAAAACCTTCGGGATTATTGGCTACGGAAACATGGGGAAGGCTACTGCAAAAAGACTTTCTGGCTTCGGGGTGAAAGTTATTTTTCATGATCTTTTGCCTAATCTACAAGATGAATTTGCAGAACAGGTTTCTTTAGAAAAATTACAACAAGAAGCAGATATTCTAAGTTTGCATATTCCTTTAGATGCTTCAACGAAATATTTAGTTGATGAAGATTTTATATCAAAAATGAAGAAAAATTTCTACTTCATTAATACAGCTCGTGGTAAAAACCTTAAAACATCTGCATTAGTTGAGGCGATTAAACAAGGTAAAGTTTTAGGAGCGGCTTTAGATGTTTTAGAATACGAAAAATCTTCTTTTGAAAATTTAGAGACCGATAATGAAGACTTGGCTTATCTCTTGAAATCAGATAAAGTGATTGTAACACCGCATATTGCAGGATGGACGCATCAAAGCAAAGAAAAACTAGCACAATTTATTGTTGATAAAATTGTGAAAGAATTCTCTTTATAAATCTGTTAAAAAAATCTTAATATTTTTGCTATCCTGTCAAATTGGTTCAAAAAATCTTAAATTGCCGAGCCTAAAATGTTTGACAGATATGAAGCAGAAACTCCTAATTATTTCTTTAGTATTATTCAGTTTAATCTCTTGCAAAAAAGATTTTGATTTTTTCAAAAAAGAAAAAACAACCAATTTGCCTAATTATGGCAATGTAGATTTAGACCATATTTTTACTCAAGAAGACACTCAGCTTCAAAATAAAGACAGTATTCTTTATGAATTACAATCTTACTACAAAAATGTTTGGGAAAAAGGCGATTTAAGTGGAGGGATTTTAGTGGCGAAAGGAGACGAAATTCTTTTTGAAAATTACAGAGGTTTTGCCAGAGAAAATAACCAAGTTCCCATCAATAAAGATGTGCCGCTTCATGTGGCATCTATCAGCAAAACACTTACAGCAATGGCCGTTTTAAAGTTAGTTGAAGCGGGTAAAATAAAACTCCACCAAAAAGTTTCTGATTTTTTTCCGAAATTTCCCTATCCAGAAGTAGAGGTTTTTCATTTGCTTTCTCATAGAAGTGGTTTGCCTAAATATGAATATTTTTTCGAAAAATTAGCAATAAAACCAAAAGGCAAATATTTCACCAATCAAGATATTTTGAATAGCTTAATTCAGTATAAACCAGATCTTTCCAGAAATACGAATACTGGTTTTGAGTATTGTAATACCAATTATGCTTTGCTGGCTCTTATTGTAGAAAATGTAACAAAGACCAGTTTCCCAAGTGCCATGCAACAAATTGTTTTTGAGCCGTTGAAAATGAAT
The DNA here is from genome assembly GCA_041909215.1 of Cloacibacterium sp. Classification (GTDB taxonomy): domain Bacteria; phylum Bacteroidota; class Bacteroidia; order Flavobacteriales; family Weeksellaceae; genus Cloacibacterium. Next base: position 8,849 of record JAYRDY010000022.1, read on the forward strand.
CATACCTACATTTTTCAGCCTAAAGATTCTCTTAAGGCAGCCCAATCTTTTTATTATCAGGGAAGTAAATTGTATCCTACAGATGAGCTGGATTGGATTTATGGTGATAAAAATTGCTACACAACGCCCAGAGATTTATTCAACTTTTCTAAAGCCATGTTTTCTAAAGATTTTCTGAGAAAAAGTCTTAAAGATTCTATTTTCACACCTTATAGTAATGAAAGACCTGGTGTTAATAATTATGGATTAGGTTTTAGGATGAAGGTTTTTGATAATGGTAAAAAACTTACTTATCACAATGGATGGTGGCACGGAACCAATTCTTCTTTTACACATCTTTTAGATTCTAAAGTGACAATAATTGCCATTGGAAATAAATTTTCTGGAAGAATATATTCTGCGGTTTCTATTTCTGGTTTGTTTGATGATTTTCCTTTAGAGAAAGAAAAATTTAGGAAAACAATGAAAAAAGATAAAGAGAGTACAGAAGATTCTTCGGAATAGTTCGCACAATATTGCTTAATTTTGTTGAAAATTCAGTTGAAAAGAACAACAAAACATGTTTTTCTGAAAAACAGTAAATAAAAATTGATGAAAAAACTTTTTTTACTTCTCATTATCAATCTCTTAATGTTCTCTTGCGCTAGAGTAGGGAATCCTAATGGCGGGAAAAGAGATTCTTTAGCGCCTAAATTTCTGTCTTCTAATATCGATACTACAAGGGTTAATGTTTCTAGAAATCTTAAAGAATTGAGATTAGATTTTGATGAATATGTAAATTTAAAAGAAATCAATAAAAACCTCAGAATTTCCCCTGAAATTAAGAAAATCAAGAAGATTTTACCGTCTAATTTGGCCAATAAATACATTTTAATTCAGTGGGAAGACAGCTTAAAAGCCAATACCACATATAATTTTAATTTCGGAAATGCAATTGCAGATAATAATGAAGGAAATGTTTTGCCTTACTTCAATTTTGCGTTTTCTACTGGCGAAAAGTTAGACGATTTGTTTGTGAGTGGCGTGGTAACAGACGGGATGACTTTCAAAAAGAAAAATGAAGACCCGAAAGAAAATAAATTGGTTGTTGGGTTGTATGATGCAGTGGAAAATATAGATTTCAAACAAAAACCCAATTATATTACTAAGGTTGATGAAGAGAATTATTTCGAAATCAATTACCTTAAAAAAGGAGATTATTATATCATTGCTTTTGATGACGAAAACCAAAACTCAGTCTATGATGCAGGCAAAGAAAAAGTAGGTTTTTTGAAGGATAAAATCTCTTTAGACAGTACAAGCGTAAGAGGTTTGAAGTTGAAAGTTTTTCCTTCTAAAAGAGCAGTGAAATATAAAGAATATAAATCGGTAAACGGAGGTTTATTGCTTACTTTTGAAGGCAATCCAGAGAAAGTAGAAGTGGCTTCGGTTTCAGAATTGCTTAAGGATTATAAAGTAATGCATCAACCAAAATCAGACTCTGTAAACGTTTGGTTTAGCATGGAGAAAAATGATTTCCCGAAAGAGCAGTTAACCAATTCTTTCAAGTTAAGTTACACGACAGGAACGAAAAGCGATACCATTCCTATAAATTATAAAGCGACTAAACTAGATTTTAAACTAGCCAGTAAAGAAGGGAATTTGGTTGTACCAGAATCGCCTTTCAGAATTATTTCTACTTTGCCTTTAGAAAAGATAAATACAGATACTTGGAAGCTTGAATCTGATAGTATTTCGCAAAACTTTTCAGCAAAAATCTCAGAAAAAAATCCTTTTGAAATTGTTGTGAATTCAGATTTCAAACCCACAAAAAAATACGTTTTATCAGTGCCTAAAGAAACCGTTTATTCTTATGATGCAAGTAATGATAAATCTGCGTACCAGTTTGAATTTGAGATTGATAAGCCAGAAAGTTATGGTGGTTTTAAAGTAACCTTACAAAATAAGCCTTCATCTAAATTTTGGATTGAATTGTTGGATGAAAAAGGCGATGTAAAATATTCTAAGTTTACACAAGAATCCGTAATTGTATTTACGAATTTAAAACCAGGAATGTATTCTGCAAGGTTGAAGGTTGATAATAACGGCAATGGATATTGGGATGAAGCAGATTTTGCGCAAATGCAATCGGCAGAGGATGTGTATATTTTCGATAAAGAAATCGCGATTCGACCAATGTGGGTAATTGATGAAAACTGGAATTTAAACTAAAACATTTTATGAAAAAAATCTTACTTTGGAGCGTTGTGGCCTTTGTGCTCATGCAACTCATCCCGATTGATAGAACCAACAAACCAGTAGATAAGAAGCAAAATTTTGTTGATGTAATGCAATCGCCAAAAGAAATTCGGGAGATTTTAAAAAACGCTTGTTATGATTGCCATAGTAACGAAGTTAAATATCCCAAATATGCATACATTGCTCCTTTTTCTTGGTCGATAAAACACCACATTAATGAAGGGAGAGAAAGGGTTAATTTTTCGGTTTGGGCAAATTATAACGCAGAGCAAAAAGCCTATATTCTAGACGGAATTATAGAATCTGTTGAAACCAAAGAAATGCCACTGAAAGGATATATTCCCATGCATCCAGAAGCAGATTTAACAGATGCGCAGAGAAAATTATTTAATGATTATTTCAAGACGATACAAAAATCAGGTAAATATTAAAAACAGAAAAGCTCCGAAAAGGAGTTTTTTTATTGATAATGTTCTAGAAATTTTCTTTGTGAATCGAAAGCAATATCCTCCAAATTGAGTTCCGAAATTTTCAACCAAATAACTTCTGCAATTTCGTGGGTTTCTAGTTTTTTAGCAACCACTTTTTCATCAACATTATATTCAAAAAATAAGTCCAAAGTATTGTAATCAATTTCTTTGTAATGATAGACGTTGGGTAAACTCATTAAAAATTTAAGTTTTTTCGGGTCTATTTCAATACCAAGTTCTTCATAAATTTCTCTAGCACAAGAATTTTCTGCACTTTCTTTAGGATCTACAAAACCGCCTGCTAAATCTAGTTTTCCTAAACCAGGATTTTGATTTCTTTTGGTGAGTAAAATTTCGTCACCACATCTTATTACTACTGCAACGGCCGCAGCACAGTTGTGGTAAAGAACAAAATTACAATAATGGCAAGAAAATTTTTTCTCGCCATCAAATTGTAAAGTTTCTTGCCCGCATTGTGGACAAAATTTTAAGATGCCCATCTATTTCTTGGGTGGTATTTTAGGATTACGTTATGCAATTCTTCAGTATTAAGATGAGTGTAAATTTCTGTTGTAGTAATGCTAGAATGCCCGAGCATTTCTTGTATAAACCTTAAATCTACACCATTTTGCAATAAATGCGTTGCAAAAGAATGACGGAAGGTGTGCGGAGAAATGTTTTTTCTGATGCCCGCTTTCTCTACCAATTCTTTAATAATAATAAAGACAATAACTCTAGACATTGCAGAACCTCTACTATTTAAGAAAAGATGGTCCTCAAATTTTTTATTGATTTTATTTTTACTTCTTACGTTATTAATGTAGTTAAGGATGTGGTTAGAAGTAGATTTTACCAAAGGCACATATCTTACTTTTTCTCCTTTTCCTTGTACTTTTAGGAAGTTTTCTTTAAAATTAATGTCAGAAATTTTTAAATCAATCAATTCAGATACGCGAAGTCCACAACCGTATAATACTTCTATCATGCAGTGGTTTCTTACGCCTAAGTCCGAGCCTAAATCAATTACATTAACAATTCTTTCAATGTCTTCTAAACTAAGAGTGTCGGGTAAATAAAGGCCGAGTTTTGGACCTTCTAATAAAGCCGCTGGGTTATCTTCTCTTAGTTCTTCTTCTAACATGTACTTAAAAAAAGATTTAATAGAAGAAATCCACCTTGCTTGTGTTCTCTCACTAATTTTCCCTTTTGATAATACTACCAAGTACTCCTGTAAGTTTTCAAAGGTAATTTGATCAGGAGATACATTGTCTAATTTTTCTTCAGCAAAAGTTTTTAACTTTTTGATATCTCGGATATAGGCATCAAGCGTATTATCCGAGAAATTTCTTTCAAATTTCAGGAAATTTGAAAAATTCTCGATTGTTTCAAACCAATTCATTTGTGTTTTTGTTTTTAGTATTCTTTTATGAATACAAAAATTGTGCAAAACTTACTTTAGTTTTACATTTTTATTTGAATAATTTCAATATTTGATGATTTTAAGAAATCAAGGCCTTCTTCATCCGAATATTTATCAATAAAAACCAATCTTTTAATGCCTGCTTGTAAAATGAGTTTACTGCATTCTTTACAAGGCGAAAGGGTGAGGTAAAGTGTGGCTCCTTTTGCAGATTGAGTGCTGGCGGCAAGTTTTAGAATAGCATTGGCTTCAGCATGTAGTACATACCAGTGAGTGCTACCATTCTCGTCTTCACAGCAATTTTCAGCACCAGAAGGCGTGCCGTTGTATCCGTCAGAAATTATCATTCTGTCTTTTACAATTAAGGCACCTACTTTTTTTCTTTCGCAGTAAGAAAGGTTGGCCCATTCTTTGGCCATTTTTAAGTAAGCGATGTCAAATTTATTGTAATTCACGGTTTTTGTTAATTTTTTCTTTGTTCGATTTTTAGTTTTTTTTATTTAAAAATTAGGTTTTCTTTTTTCTAAAAAAGCGGCAACTCCTTCTTTTTTGTCCTCCATGTCAAATAATTCACCGAATGATTTTATTTCTAATTGATAACCCTTTTCTGTATCTGATGCATTAACGGCAGCAATTGCTTTTGAAATGCCTTGTGGCGAATTTCTTGATATAATGGCTGCGAGTTCTTTTGTTTTTTCAATTAATTCAGAGATAGGATAAACCTCATTTACCAAGCCAATTTCTTTGGCTCTTTGTGCGGAAATCATTTTAGCAGAAAAAATCATCTCATTAGCCAAGCCTTTTCCTACTAATTTTGGTAAACGTTGTGTGCCTCCATAACCTGGGATTAATCCTAAAGTAACTTCTGGTAGGCCTAATTTAGCGTTTTCTGAAGCGTATCTTATATGGCAAGCCATCGCCAATTCTAAACCTCCACCTAAGGCAAAGCCGTTTACAGCAGCGATAACGGGTTTTTTAAGATTTTCTATCTTGTTGAACAATTTGTTTTGTCCGATTTGGGCAAGCTCTTCTGCTTTGTTTTGCCCGAAGTCTGCAAACTCTTTTATGTCTGCTCCTGCAACGAAGGATTTTTCTCCGCTTCCGGTGATGATGATGACTCTTGTTTCTGCATCATTTTCTAAATGTTCCAGAGCGATGCTAAGCTCAGAAATGGTTTGCGCATTTAGTGCATTCAGACTTTCTGGTCTATTAATGGTAATGATTGATATTTTTTCTTGGGTGTGTAAAAGGATATTAGAGAATGTCATGATGAATGGAATGTTAAATTTCACATGCAAAGTAGTAATTTTTTTTAATATATATAAAGCCAAGTAATAAAAATCACTTGGCTGTTTAATAGATTAATTTTTTAGAGGGACTATTTGGCGTGGTGGATGATGTTTTCATCAAGTTTTATCTGAAGGCCAGCAGCAATTCTCATCCCCATTTCTACATTTGCACGGAAGAAATGGCACAATTGCCTGTTGATGATTTCTTCTTTTTTAGGCCCATCTATTTTTTTCATGTGTCCTACAATGTTGTTAATAAGATGTTCTCGGTCTTCATTATTCATTGCTTTTGTATAAAGTAAACCAGGTTGAGTGTAATGGTCGTTATCGTTCTCATTTCTGTCAAAATGGGCCAATTTGTTACTGTTCAAAACTTCTTCAAATTTTTTGTAAGAAGCGTCTGGTTTAATGTCATCAAAACTATTCGGGTGATAATTTGGTGCGTCTTCGTAGTCTCTAGAATCTGCCATAAACCCATCTCTTTGATAATTATTAGTGGCAAAAGGACAGCGGTTAACTTCTAACTGATGTGCATTAACGCCAACTCTGTAGCGGTGTGCATCTGGATAAGAAAATAATCTTCCCTGAAGCATTTTATCTGGAGAAAAACTAATTCCGTCAACTAAATTACTTGGGGAGAAAGTAGATTGTTCTACATGAGCAAAATAGTTTCTAGGGATTTCATTGAGTTCCATTTCACCAACTTCTATCAAAGGAAATTCACTTTGGAACCATACTTTAGTGATATCAAAAGGATTCCAATTGAATTCTTTGGCTTGTTCTTCCGTCATCACTTGTATGTACATGGTCCATTTCGGGAAATCACCATTTTCTATAGCATTGCAAAGGTCTTCTTGTGCAAAATCTGGGTTCTCGCCAGCCATTTTTGTGGCTTCAGAATCCGTAAAATTTTTAATGCCTTGTTTGGTTTTCAGATGAAATTTCACCCAAACTCTTTCGTTTTTATCATTAATCATCGAAAAAGTATGAGAGCCAAATCCATGCATGTGTCTATAGCTATAAGGTGTTCCTCTGTCACTCATTAAGATTAATACTTGATGAAGACTTTCGGGATTAAGACTCCAAAAATCCCACATCATGGTATGTGATTTGAGATTGGTTTTAGGATGTCTTTTTTGGGTATGTATAAAATCAGGAAATTTTTTAGCATCTTTTATAAAGAACACAGGGGTGTTATTGCCTACCAAATCCCAATTGCCGTCTTCTGTATAAAATTTCAGGGCAAAACCTCGTGGGTCTCTTGCTGTATCTGCGCTGCCTTTCTCTCCACCAACAGTGGAGAATCTGGCAAATATTTTACAAGTATTGCCTATTTTAGAGAATAATTTTGCACGAGTATATTGTGTAATGTCATGGGTAACTGTAAATTTACCATATGCACCAGTTCCTTTGGCGTGTACTATTCTTTCAGGAATTCGTTCTCTAACGAAATGTGTTAAGTTTTCTTGCAAAATAAAATCTTGCAATAAAACGGGACCGCGCTCTCCAACGGTTTGTGAGTCTTGATGCTCGTAATACGGGATGCCTGCTGAATTGGTTAGTTTTTTTGACATGATGATATTATTTTTCACCTAACAAAGTAACGAATAAAATTTTTTAGAAGAGGAGTCTTGAGAGAAAAAATCAATTCACAGTCTCAATTGTCTTTTTAAACATAATACATGAAATCTATCATAAAAAAGAATGGTTATTATATCGTTTATGTTCTCTATATTTGTAATAGAATATATTTATTAAATATAAAATGAACATTCAACAATTAGAATACCTTATAGCAGTAGATAAATACAAACACTTTGGCAAAGCTGCCCAGGCTTGTTTTATTACCCAGCCTACTTTGAGTGCCATGATTCAGAAATTTGAAGATGAAATGGAAGTTAAAGTATTTGATAGAACCACACACCCAATCAGAACTACAGATGTTGGAGCGCAGATTATAGAGCAGGCAAAAGTGGTTGTAGATTCGGTAATGGAACTTAAAAACAAAGCCAGCATTCTTAATAATGTATTAGCAGGGAAAATTAATTTAGGAATAATCCCTACGGTTTCTAGTTTTATTTTGCCAACAGATATTTTTGAGTTTTTATCTAATAACCCAAAAATAGAGCTCAATGTAAAAGAAATGACTACTGAGAATATCATTAAAGGGTTAAGGTCTGGTGAGTTAGATGCGGGCATTATTGCCACTCCTTATTCAGAGGCAGAAGAGTTTTTCTCAGATTCATTATTTAATGAAGAATTGATGGTTTACTCAGCAGATAAGTTAGCTAATAACAAAGGAGATCAGTTTATTATGCCAGAAGATATTGATGTTAACAAAGTTTGGCTTTTAGAAGAAGGGAACTGTTTAAGAAC
>JAYRDY010000023.1:0-14169 GCA_041909215.1 Cloacibacterium sp.
ATTTAGAACACGCTAAACACTTAGTTCACAATACACCATATTCTGCATTATTAACTGCAGCTATGCTATTCTTCGGAATTAGTGCTTGTGCATTATTTTTCTTATCAATTCAGCACGCAGCGCACGCTGGTTGGTCTGTAATTGTACAAAGAGTAATGGAAGCGGTAGCATCTTTTATCCCAGTAGGTGGTCTTTTATTATTAATTCTTACTTTCCTTAATGCTGGTGGGGTTGCACACCTTTACCACTGGATGGATCCTGAATTAACAAACCCAGACTCTCCAAAATTTGATGTTATCATCTATGAAAAATCTAAATTTTTAAATGTTCCTTTTTATGTAGTAAGAGTACTTATTTATGTTATCGGTGCTTCTTTCTTCGTATGGAAAATTAAAAAATTATCTAAAAAATTAGATGAAACTAAAGCTAGAGCAGATTATAAAAGCTTATATAACTGGAGTATCGGTTACATAGCATTCTTCGGATTTGCTTCTGCAGCTTGGGCTTGGGATTTCTTAATGTCTATTGACCCACACTGGTATTCTACTCTTTACATCTGGTATTCTATGGTAAGTACTTTGTCTAGTGCTGTTGCAGTAATTATTCTAGTTGCGGTACACCTTAAGAAAAAAGGAGTTTTACCACAATTTAATGATAATCACTTACACGATTTAGCTAAATTTTTATTTGCTACCAGCTTATTGTGGACGTATCTTTGGTTTGACCAGTTTATGCTTTATTGGTATGCAAACATACCAGAAGAAGTAAGATATTTCTTTGATAGATTTGCTTTCTACAAATATACTTTCTTACCAATGCTAATTATTAACTTCTTATTACCATTATTGGTTTTAGTAAGTTCTAGCATCAAGAGAAATTACAAAGTAGTTACTACAATGGCTGTTTTAGTAATTTTAGGACACTGGTTAGATTTCTTTAACATGGTAATGCCAGGAACTATCGGTGCTTATTGGACTAACGCTTACACAGCTCTTCTAACTATTGGTGCGTTTTTATTTGTAGTAGGTTTATTTACTTTCGTAGTAATGAGCGCTCTTACAAAACTAAAACTTATCCCAACAGGAAACCCTTTAGTAAAAGAATCCGAAATTTACGAATACCCTTTCTAATTATTTGTAAATAACATTATATAAATCCCAACTATTTGTTGGGATTTTTTTATTTTTGTCAATAAAATAAAACATTATGAAACGTTTCTTTTTTCTTACACTTATTTCAACTTTATTTTTATTAGTTGGATGTAAAAAAGATGCTGTTGATGGTAGCTCTACGAAAGCCTTCCAAGAAAGTATTAATGACATGTCCTCGTCATTACCAACCATTAAACAAATTAAATTTAGCGAAGCTCTATATATCCTTAAAACCTTTGGCGTAGAAGCTGATGGTGATATTGCAGAACTCAAAGAACTTGCAAAATTACTTGAAGGCAAAAAAGTGCCAGAAATCTTTGCAATGGCAGATAAAGTTGCACAAGAAAACGGAGTAAACTGGGCAAGCAATGCGCCACCTTCTTTAGGCGAAATGAATATCTTCCAAAATATTACCCCTTCAGAAACAGATCCTAATGATATTGTTGCCAATGCTATTCAGTTGAATATTAATCAAACTTCAATAGATAGTGTTCTTGGCGCAAAAGCAATTGTAATTATACCAAGACTTATAGATGCATCAGGCAAAAAAATAAGTTTTGATAATGCAGTTTTAGAAACTACTTTAGAAGTATCTAACCAAGGTGAAAAGCTTTTAACTTCTAAAAATTTAATGCAAAACAATAACTTCAAAGGTTTTGTTTTAAAATTTGCTTCTTTACCAAAAGATAAAATTTTAGATGATAAAATAGACATTAAAATTACGGTAAGAACGTCTAAAAAAACATTACAAATGTCTAGACTTGGCGTATCAGTAAATCCTAACGCATTGCTTCAGCCAGAAGCAACAACAGGAGAAGCTACAGATGTTAATGCAGAAAATCCTACAGATGAAAATGCAACTGGCCCAGATGCTCCAAAAATTACAGGCGACCCTAAAAACACTGTAGTAAGCTTTCTCAACAACTTGAATAGCCAAAATCTAAAAGGAGCTTATAGCCAAGCAGAAAACCCATCATGGTCTTCATACGAAACATTCTCTAATCCTACATCTGGTTTTGGGACCGTAAAAAGCGTAAGTGTAAGCAATGTTTCCACTAAATCTAATGCTAACAATACCGCAAATGTAAATGCCACTTATACCGTTACAGACAAATCTGGAAATTCCACAGATTTGGATGTTTCTTACGGATTAAAAGCTACAGAAAGTGGATGGAAAATCACTTCTTACAAAATCAATTCATCAAAAAAGAAATAAATCATAAAAAATAAAATGGCTTCTCAAGACTTAATAGAAAGGTTAGAAAAAACCATCCAAAACATCCCAGATTTCCCGATTGAAGGGATACAGTTTAAAGATATTACCCCGATTTTCCTCAATCCTAAATTGTATGAAGATGTAATTGTGGATTTGGCAAAATTTAGCAAAGGAAAAGTAGATGTAGTCTGTGGTATAGAAAGTAGAGGCTATCTCTTCGGCATTGCAATTGCCGTAGCATTAGAAGTTCCTTTTGTACTCATCAGAAAAAAAGGAAAATTACCACCACCTTTTATTTCAGAAAAATATGATTTGGAATATGGTAGCGCAGAAATAGAAATGCGTACCAACCAGATACAGCCAGGGCAAAGAGTTCTCATTCATGATGATTTATTAGCTACAGGCGGCACAACAGAAGCCGCTGCAAGATTAGTAGAAAAACAAGGCGCAAAAGCAGCACAATTTAGTTTTCTTATAGCACTAAAAGATTTGGCAGGAGAAAAAAAATTAGAAAAGTTTACTGAAGAAGTTTATAGTATCCTTAATTACTGAAAAAATATTTATTCTATTGAAGCACCAATTAGTTGGTGCTTTTTTTATTTAAAAATTTATTGAAAAAATAATACAAATATTCGTAATTTTATATTGATATTTTAAACAATATGAATAGACTTTCTGATATTTACAGAAGAATAACAATTCTAATAATTTCTATTCTAATTTTTGTTCTTTTTGGTGCTATTGGCTTTATGTATTCCGAACACATGAATTCTTTAGACGCTATTTGGTATAGTCTAATGACCTTAACAACCGTAGGGTTTGGGGTCCCGGAAAATTTTTCAGACGAAGGGAAAATCATTACCATATTTCTAATGTTTTTCGGAGTTGGTTCCGTTTTATATGGCTTAACGTCCCTTTCGATAGAATTCTTTAACGGAAATTTTTCTAAACAGTACAAACAAAATTTAATAAAAAGAAGAATGAAAAAACTAGAAAACCATATTATCATCTGTGGATTTGGGCGAAACGGAAGACAAGCCGCAAGAAAACTCATCCTTCATAAAAGAACTTTTGTTATTATTGATAAAAAACCTCTGGAAAACAGAGATGATGAGTTTCATGACACCATTTTTATCCACGGAAATGCTGTTGAAGACGAAATCTTAAAACAAGCGGGTATAGAAAAAGCTTTTGGTATTATTGCATCGTTGCCTTCGGATGCAGATAATTTATTCATAGTAATATCCGCTAAAGAACTCAAACCCAATATTAAGGTCATAAGTCGCGCATCAAACAGTAATACCATAAAAAAATTGAAAACTGCGGGTGCAGAAAATGTAATTATGCCCGATAAAATTGGCGGAGAACACATGGCTTCTTTGCTTATAACGCCCGATTTAGTTGAGTTTATTGACAATATTGTACTAGAAGGAACTCAAAAAATAAATGTTTTAGAAATTTACACCAATAAGCTCCCACAAAATTATATTGGCAAAAAGTTGGAAGATTTATTAATTTTCCCTAAAACTGGCTGTAAAATAGTAGGTTACAAAGATGACTTGGGAAACTACATCATTAATCCTGATGAGTCTAAGATTATGGAAGCCAATTGTTGCATTTTCATTTTAGGGCAACCTCATCAAATTGAAGCCCTTCAGAAAATACATCCTCAACATTAATTAAAACCACTGAAAATAAATATTGTATATCACGATAGAAACTATTATTTTTGCATTTCAATTTTAAAATTATGACAGATAAGCATAAAAGCAAAAAACAGCTTGAAAACGAAGGAAAAGAAGCGGTAGAAATTTTTCAGGATTTAGATCAAACGGCTCTTAAAACAGAGATGTTCATTGAGAAATATGCTAAACAAATTGGCATTATCTTCGGGGCAATCTTATTAGGCGTTTTAGGTTTTTTTGCCTACCAACAATTTGTTGCAAATCCTAAAAACGAAGAAGCTACCCTAAGCTATCTTGCAGCGCAAAAAAACCTTTCTGAAGGTAAATTAGAAGACGCTTTTGGAGGTAAATCTGCGGCAAACCCAGGTTTCAAAGGTACTTACGACCAATTCTCTGGAACAAGCGCTGGGCAACTCGCTGCTTATAATGCTGGTTTATTGAAATTTAAAGAAGGTAAATATCAGGAAGCTTACGATTTGTTAGACAAATTTTCTTCTGACAATAAAATTCTTATGGCTCTTAAATACGGAGCAATGGGAGATGCTTTAGCAAATCAAAATAAAAATGATGATGCTCTTGCAATGTTAGACAAGGCAACATCTGCTTCAGACGACCCTTATACTTCTTATTATTTTACAAGAAAAGCAGGTATTCTTGCTTTGGCATTAAAGAAAAACGAAGCGGCTAAAAAATATTTTTCTGCGATTGATGAGAAATATCAAGATTATGACGGAGGCTCTTCTGACGCTTATATAGAAATGGTAAAAAACTTTTAAAAAAAATAAAATGGCTACAGTAAACCTTTCGGATTACAAACCATTGCAAATTACAGATGCTGATTCTTTTAGAATCGGCATTGTTGTTTCAGACTGGAATGATTTTGTAACCTACAATCTGCGCGATGCAGCAATACAAATTTTAGAAAAAGAAGGCGTAAAAAAAGAGAATATAGACATCTACTCTGTTCCTGGTGCGTTCGAGTTAAGTTATGCTTGTATGCAATTATGTGCAGCAGAAAACCATGATGCAGTAATTGCCATCGGAAATGTAATTAGAGGAGAAACTCCACATTTTGATTACGTTTGCAGCGCTGTAGCTCAAGGAATCAAAGATTGTAATGTAATGACAGATGTTCCGGCTATTTTCTGTGTTTTGACAGATGATAATAAGGAACAATCTTTAGCAAGAAGTGGCGGAAACCTAGGAAACAAAGGCGTAGAAGCTGCGGTTACTGCTCTTAGAATGATTGAATTCAGAAGAAATTTGAATAAATAATCAAATTCTACACCCAAATCTCAAAATTGTATTAAAATGTATCTTCAAAAAGTAAAACCTTTTCTCTATTTAGGGATTTTTTACCTTATCGTTTCCTTTTTATTAAGGTTAGTATTTGTGTTCCACCCTATTACCACTGCAGATTTTTCTTTTGCAGAAATATTGAAGGTTACTTCACTAGGATTAGTGAATGACATTTTGGTATTTACAATTGCCAGTAGCTTTTTAGCGCTTTATTTTTTATTTCTGTCAAACGGTAAATATCAAAAACCTTACGGACAAATCATCCTAGGAGTTTTGGTTCTTACTTTTATATACATTTTAGCAACTCCAAATAATATTTTCAAACAATATGGAGGTGGCGTAGTAAAAATTGTTTTAGCATTTTTGGGGCTAAAAACCATCTTATTTTCTTTACTGTTATTCTTGCCAAAACAAAGAATAAAAATTAGAAATTCACTCTATTTTTTCACACTGTTTCTTTATGTTCTACTCATAATTTTCAATGCAGTTTCAGAATATTTTTTCTACAATGAATTTGGCGTTCGTTATAATTTTATTGCAGTAGATTACCTTATTTACACCAATGAAGTTATTGGAAATATCATGGAAAGTTATCCAATAATTCCTTTATTTTCAGTAATTTTTGCTTTAACGGCTGTTGTAACTTGGTATATTTTTAAGAAAACTAAAGACTCGCTTTTAGATTTACCAAATCTTTTCCAAAAAGGAATTCTCTTGATTTCATTTTTAATTTTAGTGGGAATAAGCTTGATTTTAGTCCCGAAAATTTCCTTTGAAAAAGGCAATACCTTCCAAAAAGAAATTGTAGCCAATGGAATGGTAAAATTCTATGACGCTTTTACCAATAATACGCTAGATTTTTTCAAATTCTACCCAACAATAGACGAAAAATTAGCAGAACAAAACACACTTTCTGCTTTAGGAACTACTTCGCTTAAAAGAAATATTATTTCTGAAAAATCTCCCGAACTTCATAAAAACGTAGTTTTAATTTCTATAGAAAGCCTCTCCGCAGATTTTATGGAAGCCTACGGAAACAAGGACGAAATCACTCCATTTTTAGATCAATTGGCAAAAAACAGTTTAATGTTTACCAATATTTATGCTACAGGAAATAGAACGGTTCGTGGTTTAGAAGCACTTACTCTTTGCATTCCGCCAACTGCAGGAGAAAGCATTATAAAACGTGAAACCGAAAATAAAAATAAATTTACAACAGGTAATGTCTTTAAATCAAAAGGTTATACGGTAAAATTTTTATACGGTGGTTATAGTTATTTTGACAACATGAAAGATTTTTTTGGAGGAAATGGTTATCAAATTGTTGATAGAGATCATTTTAAACCAGAGGAAATCAGTTTTGCTAATGTTTGGGGAGTTTGTGATGAAGACATGGCAAGAAAAGCCGTTTCTGAAATGAATAAAGATGCAAAAAAAGGGAAACCATTTTTCTACCATTGGATGACGGTTTCTAACCACAGACCTTTTACATATCCAGAAGGGAAAATAGATATTTCGGGGACTGCAAAATCTAGAAATGGCGGTGTGAAATATACAGATTATTCCATCAAGAGATTTTTTGAAATGGCAGAAAAACAACCTTGGTTTAAAGATACTGTTTTTGTAATCGTAGCAGATCATTGTGCTTCTAGCGCTGGTAAAACAGAATTACCGATGGAAAAATACAGAATTCCTGCGATGATTTACTCACCAAGTTTTATTTATCCTCAAGAGTTTACGGGCTTAACCTCTCAGATAGATGTGATGCCTACGCTTTTCGGGATGCTTAATTTTAATTATCAATCTAAATTTTTAGGACAAGATATTTTCTCCAAAAACTATGTTCCGAGAGCTTATATTGCTACTTATCAAGATTTAGGTTTTGTGAAAGACAATCACCTCACGGTAATTTCACCTACCAATAATGTAAAACAATATCAATTATTTCAAAAAGCAAATCCTAATTTAAAACCGAAATTTAATATAGAATATTCTGAGAATATATTAATCAACAATCAAAGAAAAGATTTAATTAATGAAACCATTTCGGCATATCAAAGCACAAGTTTTTGGTTAAAAAATAAAATGCTTGACAAATAAAAATTTTCTTAATTTTATAAAAGTTTAATTTTAAAATTACTAAATCATGAGATGGACAGAAGACAGAGCAGACAATGTTGAAGACAGACGCGGAACTGGTGGCGGTGGTATGCTTGTTGGTGGAGGCTTAGGTACCCTTATTATTGCAGCTATAGTATTTTTTCTTGGCGGTGATCCTTCTGCAGTTTTAAGTGGCGGAATGAGCAATACAACCCCAACAGAACAAAGACAACCTTCTAAGGAAGATTTGCAAATAAAAGAATTTGTAAGAATGCTTTCTGAAGAAAATAACCAAACTTGGGAAAAAGTTTTTGCAGAAAACGGAATGAAATATCACGAACCCAAAATAGTTCTTTTCGAAAGTATAACGCAATCTGGCTGTGGAATGGCAGAATCTTCTATGGGACCTTTTTACTGCCCAGCAGACCAAACCGTTTATATGGATATGAGTTTCTTTGCAGAAATGCAACAAAAATTTGGCGCTAGAGTATCAGAATTTACGGTGGCTTATGTATTAGCACACGAAATTGGGCACCACATACAAACGTTATTAGGAACAACTCAAAAAGTTGATCAGTTAAGACAAAGCAGACAATACTCTGAAGCTCAAATGAATCAGGTTTCTGTTGCTACAGAGCTACAAGCAGATTTTTATGCTGGGCTTTGGGCAAAACAAACGGATAATAGAGAAAAAATCTTAGATCCTGTAGATATACAAAGTGCAGTAGAAGCAGCTGCAGCTGTTGGGGATGATAACATCCAGAAAAGAAGCGCGGGTTATGTAAACCAAGAAGCCTTTACCCATGGTAGTTCTAAGCAACGTGTAGAATGGTTTATGAAAGGTTATAATTCTGGAGACATCAGACAAGGAAACACCTTCAATCAATTACTAGGAAGATAAAAAAACAAAATCCCGAAAATTTTCGGGATTTTTTATGACAATATATTTCAAAATCATCAAACATCCATCATCCGACTTCCATCATCATTACTTCAAACTTTTAAAAAATTCCCACATTACAATTCCTCCACAAACCGAAACATTAAGAGAATGCTTTGTTCCTAACTGTGGAATTTCAAGACACTCATCTAAATCTGTGAGAATCTCATCAGAAATCCCTTCTACTTCATTCCCTAAAACCAAAGCATATTTTTTAGTTTTATCAATATTAAAATCTGTAATCATCACAGAACTAGTCGTTTGTTCAATTCCAACAACTTCGTAACCCAAAGTTTTTAAATCGATAACAGCTTCTTTTACACTTTCATAATATTGCCAATCTACACTTTCGGTTGCGCCCAATGCTGCTTTGTGAATTTCTCTGTGAGGTGGTCTTGGCGTTATTCCACATAAAATAATTTTTTCCACCAAAAAAGCATCAGCAGTTCTAAAAGCCGCACCTACGTTGTGCATACTTCTAATGTTATCTAAAACCACCACCAACGGAATTTTCTCCGTTTTTTTAAAGGTTTCTACATCTATTCTTCCTAGTTCCTCTAGTTTTAATTTCTTAGTCATTTTTTGGTTTTAAATAAATTATCTGTTGTATATTTTTTTCAATATTTTGGGCTAATTGCTCGGTTGGCAAATCGTTTTCATCATTACTGAAGGGATCTTCAATTTCTTCAGCGATCAGTTCTAAACTCATCAGCACATAAAAAACAAAAACGGTAAGCGGTATCATTGCAAAACCTACCGTTATTACCTGCGAAAGTGGTAAAATAATAACATATGTTAGAATAAATTTCTTCACAAAAGACGAATACGAAAAAGGGATTGGTGTGTTTTTAATCCTCTCACAACCGCCACATACTTCTAACAGCCCACTTAGTTGGTTATCCATAAAAATTAAATGCTCTGCCGAAATTTTACCTTCTTTATGTAGATGCACCAATCTATTCATCATGGTATTGATTAAAGAAATTGGTGGATGCAGCTCTTTTTCTGCGGAAAACAATTCATTATAATTTTCGTCTAAAGCCAATTGTGTTGATTTTTTTGATAAATGTCTGCTCAACAAATGCGGAAAGTAAGAAAGACTTTTTCTAAAAAAATTACGATTATAAGAATCTTCATTATCCAAAATAGCATTCAGTTTAACCGCCAAATTCCGAGAATCATTCACAAGCTTACCCCATAATTTTCTGCCTTCCCACCATCTGTCATAAGCCGTATTAGTTCTGAAAACCAACAACAAAGAAAGTACAAAACCAAGTAAAGAATAAATTAGCGATAAATCTTTCAGAAAAGAATTTTGATTAAGATTAAAAACCTTCAACTCTACATAAGCCACCAAAGATGCGTAAATAGCCATAACAATCATCGGGAGAAAAAGCTTCTTAATCGTCTCGCTTTTCCCAATTCTAAAGAGAATTCCTAGCCAATTTTTTGTATTATAATATTTCATAATCTTTTGAGCAAAAGTAAATTTTAAGTACTTTTGGGCAAAATTAAGGTTTTAATTCACAACCTCAAATTTCGAATCTTAAAACTTAAAATTCATACTCTCCAGAATGGCAAAAAAAGAAACTCCGTTAATGACTCAATACAACACCATCAAGGCGAAATATCCAGATGCGCTATTGCTTTTCAGAGTGGGAGATTTCTACGAAACTTTCGGACAAGACGCCATTACAACTTCTCAAATTTTAGGTATTGTACTTACCAAACGTGCAAATGGAGACGGACATATAGAATTGGCGGGATTTCCGCATCATTCTGTTGACTCTTACTTGCCAAAGTTGGTAAGAGCAGGGAAACGTGTTGCGATTTGCGACCAATTGGAAGACCCAAAAATGGTGAAAGGAATCGTGAAACGTGGCGTTACAGAATTGGTAACTCCTGGTGTTACGTTCAACGAGCAGGTTTTGAATTCCAAAAAAAATAATTTCTTGCTTTCTCTTCACAAAGAAAAAGAGAAATTTGGGATTGCGTTAGTAGATGTTTCTACGGGTGAATTTCTGGTTGCAGAAGGTAATTTAGAGAAATTACTGCACATTGTTCACACCTTTGATCCTGCTGAAATTATTTACCAAAGAACCGCCGAAATTCCTTCTCAACTTAAAAATAAAAACTGCTTTAAACTAGAAGATTGGGCGTATCAATATAATTTCGCTTACGAAAAACTAAATTCCCACTTCAAAACCAAATCTCTAAAAGGTTTCGGGATTGAAGAACAAAAATTGGGGATTACAGCAGCTGGAGCTATTTTTGCTTATTTGGTGGAAGACACACATCACGCTCTTTTACAGCACATTACCAAAATACAAAGCATTCCGCAAGATGATTATTTAATGATGGATAATTTCACTTTGAGGAATTTAGAAATTGTACATTCTAGCAATTTTCAAGGGAAATCTTTGCTTGATATTATTGACAAAACTTCTACAGCAATGGGAGGAAGATTGCTCAGAAGAAGATTAATTTTGCCTCTAAAATCAGTCAACGAAATCAACCGCAGACTTTCTTTAATTGAATTTTTCAACAAAGAAGATTCCTTAAAATTTGAAATTTTAGATTTATTAAAAGGAATTTCAGATTTAGATAGATTGATAGGAAAATTAGCTGCCGAAAAAATTTCACCGAAAGAACTCGGTTATCTTCGTCAGAGTTTAATGAATATTCAAAAAATAAGAGAATCATTAAGTTCTCATCACGATTTTTTGGCTTGGCTAGAACCTTTGAATAATTTAGAAGAACTTATTTTTTATCTTCAAAATCATTTGAATGAAGAACTTCCTGTAAACCTCAACAAAGGAAATGTCATCAAATCCGAAGTTTCGGAAGAGCTTGATAGATTGAGAAATCTTCAAACAAAAGGGAAAGGTTTTTTGGATGAAATGTGCCAAAGAGAAATCGAAAGAACGGGAATTTCTTCCTTAAAAATTGATTTCAACAATGTTTTTGGCTATTACATAGAAGTTAGAAATACGCATAAAGATAAAGTTCCAGAAGATTGGATTCGTAAACAAACTTTGGTAAACGCAGAACGTTACATCACCGAAGAATTGAAGGAATACGAAACCCAAATTCTAGGTGCAGAAGAAAAAATTTCGCAGATTGAGCATCAATTGTACCGAAAAGTTTGTGAAAATGTATTGATTTATATCGATCAAATTCAAGAAAATTCTGGCTTAATTGCTCAAATTGATTGCGCGGTTGCACTTTCTGAACTTTCTATTTCAGAAAATTATACCAAGCCTATTCTCAACGAAACTTTTGCGATCGATATAAAAGAAGGAAGACATCCAATTATAGAAAAATCGCTTCCATTAGGCGAAAAATACATTCCGAATGATGTTTTTTTAGATAAAGACTCTCAACAAATCATTATGGTAACAGGACCAAATATGGCGGGTAAATCTGCAATTTTGAGACAAACTGCCATCATTAGTTTGTTGGCGCAAATCGGAAGTTTCGTCCCTGCAAAACATGCCGAAATTGGGATTTTAGATAAAATTTTTACCAGAGTTGGCGCTACAGATAATATTTCGGCAGGAGAATCTACTTTTATGGTAGAAATGAATGAAGCAGCGAATATTTTGAATAATATTTCTGAGAGAAGTTTGATTTTACTTGATGAAATTGGGCGTGGAACTTCCACTTATGACGGTGTTTCCATTGCTTGGGCAATTGCAGAATATCTTCATCAGCATTCTACTCAACCGAAAACACTTTTCGCCACGCATTACCACGAACTCAATGAAATGAGCGTGAATTTTGAGAGAATTAAAAATTTCCACGTGACAATTCAAGAGAACAAAGGCAATATTATTTTCCTCAGAAAATTGGTTTCTGGCGGAAGTGAGCACAGTTTCGGGATTCACGTTGCGAAATTGGCAGGAATGCCTTCAAAAGTAGTAAACAGAGCTTCAGAAATTTTAAAAACTTTAGAAAATTCTCGTTCCAACAGTGGTTCTACCGAAAAAATAAAACGGGTAACCGAAGAAAACCTTCAGCTTTCTTTCTTCCAACTCGATGATCCTGTTTTGGAAAACATCAGAGAAGAACTCACGAAAATTGACATTAATACTTTAACACCGATTGAAGCCTTAATGAAGTTGAATGCAATTAAAAAGATGATAGGAAAGTAATATTTTTCTACTTAAAACTCATACTTAATGGCATTTTCAGTAAATGTCTTACTAATAAGCCATTTACACTTGCAGGGTTATACTTGGTTTTTATTGCCAATAACGCTCTTTCTGCTTCTTTGTTGAAGGAGTCATTATCTCCAATTGCCTTTGCACACAAAATACTTCCATCAACTTCTACTGCATAATAAATAACAGTCTTCAAAACACCATCTTCTGGTTTTTTCAAGGCGCTTGTATTGAAGTTTTTAGAAAATTCTTTTCTAAATTCTGACATTCCTCCAGGAAACTGAGGCTCTGTATCTACCACAAAAACAAGGGTTGATACATCTACTGCATTTGCCACTTCTAAAGGGACATCTTCTTTAGTTAATGATTTTAATGGCTCTTGTCC
Organism: Cloacibacterium sp.; assembly: GCA_041909215.1. Taxonomy (GTDB): domain Bacteria; phylum Bacteroidota; class Bacteroidia; order Flavobacteriales; family Weeksellaceae; genus Cloacibacterium. The sequence continues at coordinate 12,940 of JAYRDY010000023.1, forward strand.
ATAAAATAAACCTACAAAAAATAAGGCAACTAATACAATAAAATTTTTCATCTTCTGTTTTTATTAAAGGTACAACATTATGGCTTTTCAAATACAAATATTTTGCCATTACTGTCTTATTCTTCATTTTTGAAGTTTTAATAGCAACAATTTTCAAAAATACCGTATGGATATGCTCATATTTTGGTGATGTTTTGGTGGTAATTCTCATTTATACTTTTATTCTGTCTTTTTTTGAAGTTAAAAATAAAATGATTTTAAATTTAGGAATCTTCATTTTTGCTTGCGCAATAGAATTTGCCCAATATTTTCATTTTGCAGAATTATTGGGTTTAAAAAACAACTAAATTGCTATGATTATCCTCGGAAATTCTTTTTCTTGGATTGATATTTTGTGCTACGCAATCGGTTCTTTTTGTATTTTTACTTTCTATAAAATTTTAAAATGAGATTATCTTTTTTACTTATATTCTTCACCATTTTTGGATTCTCGCAAACCGAAACCTATCAATTTCCAAAAATCCCAAGTTCGGTTTCTATTCCTGTAAATTTACCCATATCTGAAATTCAAAGATTAGTAAATCAGCAAATTACAGGCGTTTTATATGAAGATCAAGATTTTACAAATAATAACAACGACCAACTGAAAACCAAAATAGAAAAAGACGGAAATATCACTATTAAAGCATTAACCAACAACAGATTAATGTTTTCTGTTCCGCTTAAAATTTGGGCAGAAAAAGGGTTGGGAACTTTGGGCGTTTACGCCTACCAAGAAACCAATTTTAAAGTCATCATGAATTTTATTTCAAGTCTTGATTTTCAACAAAATTGGAGCTTTAAAACCAATACTACAACTGCAGGTTTTGTTTGGAAAGAAAAACCTGTTTTAGATTTTGGGAAAGTAAAAATTCCGCTTTCATCCATCATTGAAGGTATTTTAAGAAAACAACAAAAAGAATTTACAAATATAATTGATGCACAAATTCAACAAAAAATGAATATGCAACCCTATTTGGTAATGGCTTGGAACCAATTTGCTGCACCCATTCAGGTTTCTGAAGAATACAATACTTGGCTGAAAATCACGCCTCAAACCGTGAAAATGTCTCCTCTTGAAGTCTATGCAGATAAAATAAAATCTACAATTTCTATAGATTTGTTTTCTGAAACTTTCACGGGCATAAAACCTAGCCCAAACCCAACTGTAATTGCTATTCCCAACTATAT
>JAYRDY010000023.1:14179-16568 GCA_041909215.1 Cloacibacterium sp.
CTGCACAAAATTTAGGCAATAACTTTGTGATGAAAACCACAGCAAACATTCCTTTTACAGAAGCAAATGCCATTGCGAAAAAACAATTTCAGGGAAAAGAATTTGATGTTAATAAAGACAAAATAAAAGTAGAAGACATTAAAATTTATCCTGAAAATAAACTGGTTGTGATGGAAATACAAACTTCAGGGAAAGTTAACGGAACGTCTTTCATTAAAGGAAATCTGGTTTATGATGCGGTGAAACACAAAATTGGCTTCACCAAAACTGATTTTAAACTGAAAACCAAAAATATTTTTCAAAAATTAGCCACTTCTCTTTTTGAAGGAAAAATCGTGAGAATGATAGAACTAGACTACGGAATTCCGCTTCTGGACATCGAAAATTCTTCCAAAAAAAGCATTGAAGAAAGCTTTAATAAAGAATATCATGCTGGGTTAAAATTACAAGGAAAAGTCTTGAATTTAAAACCCTCGCAATTTATAGTCAACCAAGATTACATTACTGCAGTAATTGATATCAATGCGAATCTCAATTTAAAAATTGAAGGATTGAGTTTTTAATTTTTCACGAAAAGAGCAATAGTTTTTCTCGCTGATTTTTTATTTGAATCTGCAAAATCTGCTTAATCAGCGAGAGAATTCAAATCCTGCGCAATCAGCCATGCTTCGCTCCAACACGCTTGGAAATTGAAACCACCAGTTACCGCGTCAATATTCAGAACTTCTCCTGCAATGTAAAATTTTTCTAAAATTTTAGATTCCATCGTTTTGAAGTTAATTTCTTTTAAATCCACTCCACCTGCGGTTACAAATTCGTCTTTAAAGGTAGATTTTCCTTTGACTTGCATGGTGTTATCGCAGAGATTTTCCAGAATTTTTTGGAGTTCTTGTTTATTGATGTGCGAAATATTTTTTTCTAAATCTACTTTAGACAACCACAAAATTCGGTGCCAAAAACGATTCGTAATCTCAAAAATTTTAGAATTTCCGATAGTTTTTTTAGGATTTTCTTCTCTATAATTTTTAAAAATTTCTTCGGCTTGTTCTTTATCAATTCCTATAAAATTGATTTTAATTTCAAAATTATATTTCAAATCAGCGAGTTCTCTCGCTTTCCAAGCAGAAAGTTTAAGAATGGCAGGGCCAGAAAGTCCCCAATGTGTAATGAGAAGCGGCCCGAATTCTTCCATTTTTAATTTGGGAATAGAAACTTCAGCATTTGGGAAACTGGTTCCCATTAAATCATTTAGTAAATCATTTTTAATGTTAAAAGTAAATAATGACGGAACTGGCGAAATAATTTTGTGTCCTAAATTTTCAATCATTTTCAAAGATTTCGGCGAACTTCCTGTGGAGTAAATTACATAATCGGCGAGAATTTCTCCTTCTTTGGTGATGATTTTATAGCCTTCTTCTAATTTCTGAATTTCTAAAACGACTGATTGCGTTTTGATTTCAAAATTTTTAGTTTGAACTTCTTTCAAGAAACAATCCATAATGGTTTGAGAAGAATTACTTTCTGGGAAGATTCTGTTGTCTCCTTCTATCTTCAACGAAACATTTCGTTGAGCAAACCAATCCATCGTATCTCCTGGTTGAAATTTACTAAAAACACTTAACAGTTCTTTATTTCCTCTTGGGTAAAACTTTACCAATTCACGAGAATCAAAGCAAGCGTGAGAAACATTACATCTTCCGCCACCAGAAATTTTTACTTTTTGCAAAACATCTTGGTTTTGTTCGAGAATGGTAACGTTAAATTTATTTTCGTCAAGGTTTGCAGCACAGAAAAATCCAGCTGCTCCTCCTCCAATAATGGTAATTTTCTTTTTCATTTTTTTATATGTTCTTTTGTCTTGAAACAAAAGAACCAAAAGTTCAAGACTTGAATTCTCGGCTAAAATTTGCTACAAAATTCTAAAATCCCTGAAACTCGCTTTGCTCAAACAGCAGGAATTTTTCAACGAATTTTATTTCAAATTTTTTAACGCCTCCGAATTCATAGGTCGTTATAATAATTTTCTGCAAAAATACGATTTTTTAAAACCATGATTATTGCGTATTTTTGAGGCTTGAAAAAAATTTGATTTTATAACAAAATTGCGCCCCGAGTTGAGTGGAGCTCTTTTTACTGCGGCGGCAAAGCCGCCGCAGTAAAAAAGCGGGAACGGAACGAGGAATTTGGCGCCATAAAAAATAAATTTTCATTTCCTAAATCCTAAAGGATTGAAATTTTCTAAAAAAATAAAAATTTATGATTTACTACCATAAACACGAAGTTCGCTGGAGCGATATAGATGCCAACAGACATTTAGCCAACTCTTCTTATGTGCAATATTGTGCGCAAACGAGAATGGCTTTTATGACAAAACACAAAATGGGCGTTG
>JAYRDY010000024.1:0-9374 GCA_041909215.1 Cloacibacterium sp.
ATTAATGTAATTTCCGGGCATACCATTGTCCACATCAAGCGTTAACCATTTGTCATCAACATAAGTTGCTAAACCTTTGTCTGTACCCAACCAAAGAACATGATTGTGATCTTCTTGTATATTGAAAACATAATTACTCGGAAGACCATCACTTTCTGTAATATTTTCTAGAATAGTTCCTTTTTGTGCATGTGAAATGCAAAATAAATTAATGAAGATTAATAGAACTAAAGATTTTAGTCTAAATGTAAAATGTTTATCAAAAAAAATAGCCAACATAATAAAGGTTACGTTGGCTAAAGTTAATTATTTTTATATAAATAAATGTTTATTTATGTAAAATTCATAAATTTTATTTAATATATTAAGAAACTAAGACTTCTCCTGTCATAATTTCAGGAATTTCTACACCCATCACTTTAAGGATAGAAGGAGCTACATCTCCTAATTTACCAGGTTTTAGATTCCAAGTATTGTCTTTATCCATTACAATTAACGGAACTAAGTTTGTAGAATGTTGTGTATTAGGAGTTCCATCAGGATTAATCATGTAATCAGAATTACCGTGATCAGCTAAAATGAAAACCGCGTATCCATGTTCATAAGCTGTAGTTGCTACTGCTTCTATACATTTATCTACCGCTTCACAAGCTTTTACAGCCGCTTCGAAAACACCAGTGTGTCCTACCATATCTGCATTAGCAAAATTTAAACAAATAAAATCTGCAGATTCTTTTTCTAATTCAGGAACAATAGCATCTCTAATATCATATGCAGACATTTCTGGTTTTAAATCATAAGTTGCCACATCTTTTGGACTTGGACAAAGCAACCTTCTTTCTCCATTGAATTCTTTTTCTCTACCACCAGAGAAGAAAAACGTAACGTGAGGATATTTTTCTGTTTCAGCAATTCTGATTTGAGTTCTACCTGCTCTTTCTAGAACTTCGCCCATGGTTTCCTTTAAAACTTCTTCATCAAAAATTACATTTACATTTTGGAAACTTTCGTCATAATTGGTTAAAGTTACATAGTAAAGATTCAATTTTTTCATTCCAAAATCTGGGAAATCTTGCTGAGAAAGCACTTCTGTAATTTCTCTACCTCTATCTGTTCTGAAATTGAAACAGAAAACTACATCATTTTCTTCAATTTTAGCAGTAGGAAGATTATTATTTTCTGAAACGATAATTGGTTTTAAAAACTCATCAGTAACTCCTTCTGCATAAGATTTTTCAATCGCTTCTACAGGATGTTTAGTGATTTCTCCTACTCCATTTACCATTGCATCATAAGCAAGTTTTACGCGTTCCCATCTTTTGTCTCTATCCATCGCAAAATACCTTCCTACAATAGAAGCTAATTTACCTGTGGTAGTTTTCATGTGGTTTTGTAAATCTTCTATAAAACCTTTTCCAGACATAGGATCACAATCTCTACCGTCTGTAAATGCATGTACATAAACATTTTCTAAACCAAATTCATGAGCAGCAGATAATAAACCTTTTAGGTGATTGATATGAGAGTGAACCCCACCATTAGAAACCAAACCGATAAAATGTACTTTTTTATGATTATTTTTAGCATATTCGAAAGCTGCTAAAATTCCTTTTTCTTTTCCTAAACTGCCATTTTCTACAGCCATATTTAGTTTTACCAAATTTTGGTAAACCACTCTACCTGCACCCAAATTCATATGCCCGACTTCAGAATTCCCCATTTGTCCAGCTGGTAAACCTACTGCTAAACCCGATGCTTCTAATGTGGTATTAGGATATTTTGTATAACAAGAATCTATAAAAGGGGTGTTTGCTTTATAGATTGCAGAGATGTTATTGTTAGTTCCTAATCCCCAACCGTCTAGAATTGCTAGTATTGCTTTTTTAGCCATTTCTTTAAATTTTTAAACAAGCAAAAATACGAAATTTATATGCGATAAATGGTTTATTCTGCATGAGATTTTTATCAGATAAAATATTTTGAAAGAAACATTCGCCATTTCTAAGTTAATTTGTAACTTTACCATCCTTTTTTAAAAAATTAAAATGGATTTAAGAGATCAATTAAAAAACCTTTTTCCTGAACACGAAGAACAAGATTTTGAAATGCCTGAAGAAAAATTCGAGCAAAAAAATCCGCTTATCTGTAAATTTGAAAAAAAAGGTAGAAATGGTAAACCTGTTACCTTAATTGAAGGTTTTGAAGGAACTGATGATGAACTGAAAAACATTTCTAAAAAAATAAAGACAACTTTAGGAATTGGCGGCTCAGAAAAAGACGGAATTATCGTAATACAAGGCGATAACCGTGATAAAATCATGAAAATTCTTCAGGATATGGGTTACAAAACAAAAAGAGTTGGTGGGTAAAACGCAATTAAATATAATTGGTAGCGTTTAGATATTAATAAAATGAATATTAACAAGTTGGCAAAAAGTTTCATCACTTAAAGCCGAAATAAAAATAAAAATTATGTTGAATAAATTAGCAGCTTCAGAATTGGTTTTGAACCCAGACGGAAGCGTTTATCACCTTAATCTTCAACCAGAAGATATTGCAGAGAAAATTCTATTAGTAGGCGATCCAGACAGAGTGCCAAAAGTTTCTCAGTATTTTGATAGCATCGAAATCAAAAAAAATAAAAGAGAATTCTACACGCATACTGGTACTTTGAGGGGCGAAAGAATTACCGTAATGTCAACCGGAATTGGTACGGAAAACATCGATATTGTAATGAATGAGTTGGATGCTTTGATAAATATTGATTTAAAGGAAAAAGAATTCAAGACAAAACACACTGCTTTACAGTTATTTAGATTAGGAACTTGTGGTTCTGTAAATCCTGATGTAGAAGTAGATAACATGTTGGTTACCCAAAATGTTGTAGGTTTAGATGGTTTAATGCATTTCTACCAAGATTATGAATTTGAGAATGAATTTTCTAGAAATTTCCTAGAAAAATTCCCTTACGAAAGAATTAAGCCAATGCTTTATTTCTCTGATTGGGCAGAATCTCAATATGATTATTTTAAAGATGCTAAATATGTAGGAAATACGGCTACATTCCCTGGTTTCTACGCTCCACAAGGAAGACAATTGCGTCTAAAAGCTGTAGATGATAAATTTTTAGAAACGCTTAACGATTTAGGAGTTACCAACTTCGAGATGGAAACTTCGGCTATTTATGGTTTGTCTAAACTTCTTGGTCATAAAGCAGTTACCATTAACAACGTTATTGCGAACAGAAGACGTGGAGAATTTTCCGCAGACCATCATCAATCAGAAAAAAATATGATTGAATGGGTTTTAGAGAGAATTATTAAATAATTCAACAATAAAATTTAAGGAAATAAAATTAGTGGGGCGAAGCAAATTCGTCCCATTTTTTTATCATTAATTGAATTTTAACCGCGTGCAAAACAATCTATAACATGGTCATTCACCATTCCCGTAGCTTGCATGTGCGCATAAACAACGGTGGAACCCATAAACTTGAAACCTCTTTTCTTTAAATCTTTTGCTAAAGCATCAGAAATTTCAGTTGTTGCAGGCACTTCTTTTAACGTTTTTGGTTGATTAATAATGTGTTGATGATTCACAAAACCCCAAATATATTTACTGAAAGTGTCAAATTCTTTCTGAACTTCCATGAATTTCTGTGCATTATTTCTGGTAGCAAAAATTTTCAGTCGATTTCTAATGATTCCTGCGTTTTGCATTAATTCTTCTAATTTTTCATCAGAATAATTAGCGATTTTTTGATAATCAAAATCATCAAAAGCCATTCTGAAATTCTCTCTTTTTCTTAAAATCGTAATCCAACTTAATCCCGCCTGAAAGCTCTCTAAAACCAAAAACTCAAATATTGTTTTATCATCATAAACAGGTTTGCCCCATTCTTCGTCATGATATTTTTGGTACAGTTCATCTTTGCCACACCAAGCGCAACGGATAATTTCTTTCATACTAAATTTAATAAAACTTTATAACATGCTTAACATAATTTATGAATTTTCATAATTATCTTTGTTGAAGTAAAAATCTTAAAAATCATTCAATTACACAAGAAATCCTAATAATAGTTATTCATATAAAATCATTTTTTGTTAAAGAGCCTATTTTGTGCTCTTTTTTATTGAGCAATTCATTTGATTACAATTTTAAACAGAAAACAAAGAAACTTTTATCCTTTAAAAGCAAATACAATAACTCATTTTCTGAAGCTTCAATAAAAATTGAAGCCTTTTTTATGCTGTAAACAATAATTATTTTAAATTTGCGAAAAATAAATTATTATGTACGGATTACTCAAAGGTAAAAAAGGAATTATTTTCGGTGCACTTAACGATCAGTCTATCGCTTGGAAGGTAGCAGAACGTTGCCACGAAGAAGGTGCAGAATTTATCCTTTCAAACGCTCCTATCGCAATGAGAATGGGCGAAATAAACGCTTTAGCAGAAAAAACCGGTTCAGAAGTTATCGCTGCAGATGCAACATCAATGGAAGATTTAGGGAAACTTTTCGATGCGGCTATTGCTAAATTCGGAAAAATAGATTTTATCCTGCATTCTATTGGGATGTCTGTAAACGTAAGAAAAGGAAAACATTATACAGATATTAATTACGATTGGTTAGAAAAAGGTTGGGATGTGTCTGCCGTTTCTTTCCATAAAGTAATGAAAACCGCTTGGGAAAAAGATTGTATGAATGAGTGGGGTTCTATCCTTGCGCTTACTTATATCGCTGCGCAAAGAACTTTCCCAGATTACAACGACATGGGAGACAACAAATCTTACCTAGAATCTATTGCGAGAAGCTTCGGTTATTATTGGGGCGAAAGAAAAGTAAGAGTAAACACCATTTCTCAATCTCCAACCGTAACCACAGCAGGTTCTGGCGTTAAAGGTTTTGGCGGTTTTATGGGCTTTGCAGAAGATATGTCGCCACTTGGTAACGCATCTGCATTAGATTGTGCCAACTATTGCGTAGCAATGTTCTCAGACCTTACCAAAAAAGTAACTATGCAAAATTTGTTTAACGACGGAGGTTTCAGCAACACAGGAGTTTCTCAAAAAGTAGTAGATAAATACAACGGAGAATAAAATTCCTCGGTTCTCCTCTTTTAGAGGGGTGGCAAAATTTTTAATTAAAAATTTTGACGGGGTGTTTAAAATACATAATCCATTCAGCATTTTGTTGAATGGATTTTTTTAGATTTTTATCATTATTTTTATATCTATAATTTCAAAATTTCTTCACAAAAACGTTCTACCACTTCGGTTTCTGTAGCCCAAGAAGTAATAATTCTAACCGCAGATTTTTGTGCATCTATTTTCTTCCAAACATAAAAATCAAAATGCTCTGAAAGTTTTTCAATTTGAGAATTTTCTAAAATCGAGAAAATCTGATTGGTATCTGTTTCCGCCAAAAAATTACAACCAATTTCTTTGAAAGTTTGTTTAATTTTCATGGCTTGCTGATTGGCATGTTTCGCCAAATCCCAATATAAATCGTCTTTTAACAACTCTTGAAATTGGATTCCCAGCAATCTTCCTTTTGCCAACATTCCGCCTTTTTGTTTGATATGAAACCCGAATTCATTCTGCAGATTTTGTCTGTTTATAACGATTGCTTCACCTAGTAAAGCTCCGTTTTTGGTTCCGCCTAAATAATAGACATCAGTAAATTTTGCTACATCTTCCCAAGTCAAATCATTGCTTTCTGCGGTTAAAGCGTGTCCTAATCTGGCACCATCCATAAATAAATATAATTTTTTCTCTTTGCAAAAATTTGATAAATCTTCCAATTCTTTTTTGGTGTAAATCGTTCCAATTTCTGTAGAATTAGAAATATAAACCAATTTTTGTTTTAATTGATGAGGAACATTGGTATGAGCATCTAAAACCTTCTGAATATCTTCTGGTTTCAGTTTTCCATCGGTAGTTTCAACGCCATGAACTTTATGACCCGTTGCTTCTATTGCGCCACTTTCGTTGGTGAAAATATGACCCGTATTGGCTGCAATAACACTTTCATGAGGTCTCAAAATACTCGAAATCACAATTAGATTAGCTTGCGTTCCTCCGCTTACAAAATGTACTTTAGAATGTGGAGATTTAGATTTTTCTAGAATAATTCTTTCTGCTTCTGCACAATAATCATCTAAACCGTAACCATTTTGCTGAGAAAAATTAGTACGCATTAAAGCCTCTAAAATACTGGGATGACAACCTTCTGAATAGTCGTTTTTAAAAGAATATTTCACTTTTCTTTTGAATTTTTTATTGAATTAAATAATTTTTAATGAAAGACAAATTATAGGTTTTAAGCAGAATTCTGCCATTTTTATCAAGAATAAAATAATTAGGGTTGCTAAAAACATCTAATTTTTCTTGTGTTTTTGTATCGCCATCTTTGTAGGTTACATTCATCCAATTTTCTAATTGATTTTTCTTAACAAATTCCTGCCAATGCATTTTATTAAAAACATTAAGAATTGCAATTTTACCCACTTTTAGTTGTGTCTCTTTTTCTAAATCACTAATTTCTTGTGTTATTTTAGGAATTTCTGTAATACAATGCGAGCACAAAGGATCATAAAAAACTACAAGATTTACCTTTTCTTTAGCAAAACCATTAAGATTAAAGTCTTTATTATCAATAGTTTGCATTTCAAAATCGGTAAGAACACTTCCTACAGGATTTTTGCTATAAGATTGTATTTTCTTAAGGCTTGCATCATAAAAATCTTTGGCTTTCGTAATACAAGTCGTATTATTGATGTATTTGTTGAAAAGATAATCTGGCACATCATTAATATTACGGGTTTGTAAAAGATCTACGTTTTTGAAAATCCAATTGGTATAAAATTTAAAATTATTGTTTGTGCACGTCTGATTTTTGAAAAACAAATCTATTCCAGCTTTGTAATTTTCACTATTTATTTCTCCCGAAGTAAAGAAATTGTTTAAAAAACTATAAGCATTCGGCATTAAACTGATGGCTTTATCATCCACATCAATATCCTTCAGCATAAGATTTCTAAAATCTGCAAGCGTTTGATTATTAGCTAATTTTGTCGTTTTACGAACTTCAAATAAACTGAAAATTTTTAGGGCTTTATTTTGAGGATATTTTTTTTGTAAATTAACCAAAAACGCGGTTTTTTCTTCCCCATTTTGTTTTTTCTGATATTCAAAAAAAGCTTTATTGAGAAGGTTTTCAGTACTGATGGTTTCTATGTTATCTCCATTAATTTTAAAATTAATTTTATCTCCATTCCCTACAAAAATATCTGTTTTTTGAGTTTTTCCTGTAATTGATAACTGATAAATTGTAGAAATTACGTTTTGTTTTTGTTTAAAAGTTACGGTTTCTATATTTTTATTAACCTTCACACTATCAATTCTATAAACCGTTCTATAATTACCACTGTAAATGGAAAGTTTAATCGTTTTACCTTCTAGATTTTCTGTTTTTATCGCTAATTCATAACCCGCTGATGGATTAATAATGGGTTTAATGGTTGTTTTTTGTTGAGAAAATAGTGTTATAAAACTCAAAATCATTAATAATTTAAATATCTTTTTCATTCTTTTTTTCGTTTAAGCAAAGATAAAGATTAATACACTAAAAAATATTATAGAAATTTTAAATAAGATGTAACCTTTTCATATAAAAAAACGTATAATAATATAGAGCTCTATTAATGAGCTAAAAAAAGATATGAGACAACTTAAAATAACTAAACAAGTTACCAATAGAGAAACCGCTTCTCTAGACAAGTACTTACAAGAGATTGGTAAGGTAGAACTCATCACCGCAGATGAAGAAGTAGATTTAGCACAGCGCATTAGAGCGGGTGATAGAGCTGCTTTAGAAAAGTTGATTAAAGCCAACTTGCGTTTCGTGGTGTCTGTTTCTAAGCAATACCAAAATCAAGGTTTATCTCTTCCGGATTTAATTAATGAAGGAAATTTAGGACTAATGAAGGCTGCAAAAAGGTATGACGAAACCAGAGGTTTCAAATTTATTTCTTACGCAGTTTGGTGGATTAGACAATCTATTTTACAAGCTTTGGCAGAACAATCTAGAATTGTAAGATTGCCTTTAAATAAAATTGGTTCTATCAACAAAATCAACAAAGCTTATGCACACTTAGAACAAGAAAACGAAAGACCACCTTCACCAGAAGAATTGGCAGAAGTTCTAGACATGAGCGAAGAAGACATTAAAGAATCAATGAAAAACTCTGGGCGTCACCTTTCTATGGACGCACCATTGGTTGAAGGAGAAGATTCTAACTTGTACGACGTTTTACGTTCTGGCGAATCACCAAGTCCAGATAAAGATTTGATGCTAGAATCTCTACAAATTGAGATTGAAAGAGCATTACAAACGCTTACACCAAGAGAAGCAGATTTGGTAAGATTATATTTCGGTCTGAACGGGAAACACCCTATGACTTTAGAAGAAATAGGCGAAACTTTCGATTTAACAAGAGAAAGAGTAAGACAGATTAAAGAAAAAGCCATCAAGAGATTGAAGCACAACTCTAGAAGCAAAATCTTAAAATCTTACTTAGGAAAATAATTAAGCTGTAAGCAATCAGCTATCAGCCAACCGCAAAAAAGATAGCATTTCGCTATCTTTTTTTATATCAATACATTTAAAATGATCTAAACGATAGAAGTAAAATGAAAACAAAACTTATTGCACCTTCAGTTTTATCTGCAGATTTCGGAAATTTACAACGCGATATAGAAATGATTAACCATTCTGCAGCAGATTGGTTTCACGTAGATGTTATGGACGGAAGATTCGTCCCAAATATCTCTTTTGGTTTTCCTGTGATGAAATCTATTCAGCAACACGCCAAAAAATTTATAGACGTTCATCTTATGATTGTAGAGCCAGAAAAATACGTAGAAGAATTCATTAATTATGGGGCAGATTTGGTTTCTGTACATTATGAAGCGTGTACACACCTACACAGAACCATTAATTTAATTCAGGATAAAGGTGCAAAAGCAGGTGTGGTGCTCAATCCTTCTACTCCGGTTTGGGTTTTAGAAGATATTATTGCCGAAGTAGATTTGGTTTTATTAATGAGTGTAAATCCTGGTTTTGGTGGACAAAAATTTATAGAAAATACCTACAAAAAAATCAGAGAAACCAAAGAATTAATTTTGGAAAATAATTCTACAGCTTTAATTGAAATTGATGGCGGTGTGAATACCGAAAATGCTTCAAAACTATTTGAAGCTGGTGCTGATGTTTTGGTAGCGGGAAATGCAGTTTTTGCCAGCGAAAATCCTGAAAGAACAATTGAACTTTTGAAGGTTTAAGAAAAGTTTGAAATAAAAATAAAAAGT
>JAYRDY010000024.1:9384-13595 GCA_041909215.1 Cloacibacterium sp.
GAACTTTTTATTGAAAGATGAAATCCTGATTAAAAAATCTCTCTTCCAGAAAAATGGAAAGTAGCTTCAATAAGTGCATTTTCATTAGAATCTGAACCATGTACAGCATTCTCTCCTACACTTCTTGCGAATTTTTTTCTAATAGTACCTTCTGCAGCTTCAGCAGGGTTAGTAGCACCAATTAGTTTTCTGAAATCTTCTACTGCATTTTCTTTTTCTAAAACAGCCGCTACAATTGGCCCAGAAGACATAAAATCTACCAACTCGCCATAGAAAGGTCTTTCTGCGTGTACTTCATAGAATTTTTTAGCATCTGCAACCGTAAGTTGCGTTAATTTTAAAGCTTTAAATTTAAACCCAGCATTAGAAATCATTTCTAAAATTGCCCCGATGTGCCCATCTGCAACTGCATCTGGTTTAATCATCGTAAAAGTAATGTTATTTAACATAATTTTATAATATTTTTTTAAAAATTTATTTGCAAATATAATAAAAAGTTTATACTTTTGCTTCGGAAACTTATCTCAACGAGAGCCATTTTCTTTTTGGCACGTTATTTGTTTAATCAAATAATGATTCTCATGTTTAATTTGAGTTTTCATGGTTATTAGTTTTTACCTCCAATGCAAATTGGAGGTTTTTTTATGTTAAAAAATAATGTTAGATTTGCCTAATTAACCATCTAACAATATGAATTCTTTAACAGAAGAAAATTACCTGAAAGCATTTTTTCATCTTAGCGACGAAAACAATCTAGTGACTGTGAACGAGTTAAGTAAATTTCTGAATATTAAAATGCCTTCTGTTAATAGTATGATGAAGAAGTTTGCAGAAAAAAAATGGGTAATTTATGAATCGTATAAGCCGATTAAAATTACTGATTTAGGCAAAAAAGAAGCTGCAATAATTGTAAGAAAACACCGGTTAACAGAAATGTTTTTGGTTGAAAAAATGGCTTTTGGATGGGAAAACGTACACGAAATTGCTGAACAATTAGAGCATATACACTCAGAAGAGTTTTTTGATAAAATGGATGAACTGCTCAATTATCCTAAACTAGATCCTCACGGTGAGCCAATTCCTGATAAAGAGGGAAATATTATCCATCAGGATTTTTATAAGTTGAGTGAATGTAAGGTGGGTGATGTTTGCGTTCTTTCTTCTGTTACCATATCTACAGACGATTTTTTAAATTATCTTAACCAAAGAAGTTTAAGCTTATCAACCACGATAGAAGTTTTGGAAATCGAAAAATTTGATGCTTCTATGACAATCTTCTATAATCAGAAAAAAGAAGTGTTGAGTAAAATGGTTTCTGAAAAATTATTAGTCGTAAAAAAATAAAAGCCTCTTAAAAAAGAGACTTCTATTTTAAATTGAAATAACTTTCAATTATTTTGATGCTTTTAGAGCAGCTTCAACCGCTTTCATTTCCTGGAATTTTACATCGTTACGAGCAGTTTGATATAAACCTTTCAATAAAGATACAATTTCTAAATTTTTAGGATCTAGAGAATAGTATTTTTCAGCATAAGGAATAGCTTTAGAAAGTCTATCTCTTCTCTCAGCTAAAAGTTTATTAAAGAGATCCATTTTTTTTGCTTTTCTAGCAGTATCAATTGCATCAATCGCTTTATCGTCCCCATTTACATATACATTATAAATCATCCCTTGTAATGCATCTTTGTAATTAGGATCTATTTCTAAGCTCTTTTTGAAGTAGCCTTCTGCCTCTGCAGTTTTTGATGGATCTTTGCTTGTAAGAACCCCTAAATTATACCAGTTTACTTTATCTGTTGGGTTTTTCGCAACTTGGTCTTTAAGATTTGCAACAAATTGATCTAGTTTTCCTGATTTAAAATAAACAGTCCCTTTTTGTTCGTTAAGAATTTTGCTGTCAGGGAATTTGGCAAGACCTTTATCAATAATTGTAAGTGCTTCATCATATTTCTGAGTTTCTATTAATAAAGCAACTGCAGATTCATAAATTTCTTGTTCTACACTTGGAGTACTGCTGGTTGTAAAATCGGTGTAATCACCAGTTGCACCCATTTTCTTAAATAAATCCCAAGAGTTTTTATCTAAGTTATCTACCTGACCTGTTTTTTTATTTTTAGCTTTATATTCTGTTTTAACGCCAGTATATCCTTCTTTAATTAATTCTGAATATATATTAGAAGCTTCGTCGTATTTTTTTGCTTGGTTGTAAGCGATTGCCGCATAATATTTGTACAATTTTTCATCACTCCCAGCAGCGTTTAATAAGTTATTCACTTCAAGGAATTTAGCGCCTGCAAGTTCATGATTTTTAGCATTGTAAGCAGCCATTGCTTCATCATTTGCTTTGGTAAGTAAAGGATTTATTTTGTTTCCTAAAGCTCCAGTTGTAGTAGGTGCATAAGATTCTTCTTTAAGATTTGCAACACCAGAAGCATCTGCAGCAGCTTTACCTACATAATAAACTTTTTGCTTTTCAGCATTCTTACCTGTATATATTTTGTTTTTACCAAGTTCAGAGATTTTTGCTAAAACAGCTGCTCCTTCTGAAACTTTACCTGTATTTAATAATCCTAAACCTTTGGCATAATAATATTGCTCTAAGATTGATGGTTCCAAAAGATACGTTTTACCTCCTAAAACAGCATCTGCAGCAGCAATTTGTGAGTTAGCTGTTGCGTTATCATTCGCTTCAATTGCTTTGTAAGCAGCTGCAATTTCTTTTTTCTGAGCAAATGAAAAACTGAAAGCTACTAAAGCTACACTTAAAATTATTTTTTTCATAATTTAAAATTTAAATTTGATAAAAAAGGACAAGTAACAACTTGCCCTTTATATTTTAGTTACTCTTCTACGTTGTTTGTATTTTCTGGGTTAGAATCATTATTAGTTGTTGTGTTTTCTGAAGTGTTTTCGTCTCCAATTTCAACATTTTCATCAGATTCATCCTCAACCTCCTTATCCATCATCACTTTTGCCACAGCGGCAATCTCGTCATTATTTTTAAGGTTAATCATTCTTACTCCTTGTGTATTTCTACCCATTACTCTAAGATCCTCCATTCCCATTCTTATGGCAACACCAGATTTGTTGATAATCATTAAACCATCTTCGTCTGTAACAGATTGTATAGCAATAAGATTACCAGTTTTTTCAGTAATATTAAGGGTAATTACACCTTTGCCTCCTCTATTGGTAATTCTATAATCTTCTACTGCGGTACGTTTACCATATCCTTTCTCGGAAACGACCAAAACAGTTTCATTTTGAATATCATTTACCACAATCATGCCAATTACCTCATCTCCATCAGAAAGATCTACACCACGAACACCAATAGAAGTTCTACCCACTGCTCTTACTTTTTCTTCTGGGAATCTGATACATTTACCACCTTTAGTAGCAATCATGATTTCAGAAGTTCCTGTAGTTAATTTAGCTTCTAATAATTGGTCATCTTCTCTAATTTCAATAGCGTTAATACCATTTACTCTAGGTCTAGAATATTGTTCAAGAGATGTTTTCTTGATAATACCATTTTTAGTTACCATTACTACATACATAGAATTTACATAATCTACATCTTTTAGATCATTGGTTCTGATGTACGCTCTGATTTTATCATCTGGTTCAATATTAATTAAGTTTTGTATTGCTCTACCTTTGGCGGTTTTAGAACCTTCAGGAATTTCAAAAACTCTTAACCAGAAACATTTTCCTTTTTCGGTAAAGAACATCATATATTGATGGTTGGTTGCCGAAACAATGTATTCTAAGAAGTCTGCGTCTCTTGTTGTAGCTGCTTTATTGCCAACTCCACCTCTACTTTGCACTTTGTATTCAGAAAGTAAAGTTCTCTTAATATAACCAGCGTGAGAAATCGTAAGAACTACTTTTTCGTCTGGAATTAAGTCTTCTATAGACATTTCTCCACCTGAGTAATCTATTTCTGAACGTCTTTCGTCTCCGTATTTTTCTTTAACTTCTAGCAATTCATCTTTGATGATTTGGTATCTTCTTGGCTCATTGGTTAAGATATCTTCCAAATCTTTAATTAAAGCCATAATTTCTTCATATTCAGCTCTAATTTTATCCAACTCCATTCCCGTTAAACGAGCAAGACGTAAGTCTAGAATGGCTTGAGCTTGAATTTCTGAAAGTTCGAACTCTGCAATTAATCCTTCTTTTGCATCTTGCGGCGTTTTGGAATGACG
>JAYRDY010000024.1:13605-16152 GCA_041909215.1 Cloacibacterium sp.
TCAAGAGATTCTTGCGAACCAATTACTTTCATAAAACCTTCTAAAATATGAGCTCTTTCTTTGGCTTTTTTCAATTCATATTCGGTTCTTCTCACAATCACTTCGTGACGGTGGTCAACAAAATGATGAATGATATCCTTTAAATTCAATTGCTCTGGTCTGCCATGTACTAAAGCAATATTATTAACTGAGAAAGAAGTCTGTAATGCTGTATATTTATACAATAAGTTAAGAACAACATTTGGTATAGCGTCATTCTTTAATTCATAAACTACTCTAAGACCGTTTCTATCAGACTCGTCTCTGATTTCGTAAATTCCAGGAATTTTTTCATCTTTTACCAACTCAGCAGTTCTGGCAATCATCTCTGCTTTATTCACTTGATAAGGAATTTCGGTAACGATGATGGCGTTTCTATTGCCAATTTCCTCGAAACTAACTTTAGCACGAAGTACAATTCTTCCTCTTCCTGTATGGAAAGCGTCTCTTACGCCATCATAACCATAAATAATACCACCAGTTGGGAAATCCGGAGCAATAATATGCTTCATCAATTCATCAATAGTAATTTCTTTATTGTCGATGTAAGCACAGATAGCATCTACAGACTCAGATAAGTTGTGTGGCGCCATATTAGTCGCCATACCTACCGCAATACCAGAAGTACCATTTACCAAGAGATTAGGAATTTTGGTAGGAAGAACTTTTGGCTCGGTTAATGAATCATCAAAGTTATTTTGAAAATCTACCGTTTCTTTATCTAAATCAGAAAGAATTTCGTCTGAAATTTTCTTAAGTCTCGCTTCGGTGTAACGCATTGCAGCTGGTGGATCTCCGTCCATAGAACCAAAGTTACCTTGTCCGTCAACCTGCGGATAACGCAAACTCCATGGTTGCGCCATTCTTACCATAGCATCATAAACTGATTTATCACCGTGTGGATGGTATTTACCTAAAACATCCCCTACAATTCTTGCAGATTTTAAATATTTTCTGTTCGAAAAAACGCCCAAACCGTACATCCCGTATAAAACTCTTCTGTGAACAGGTTTCAAGCCGTCTCTTACATCTGGTAAAGCTCTGGAAACAATTACCGACATTGAGTAATCAATGTAAGAGGATTTCATTTCATCAACAATGTTGATAGGAATTAGTCTTTCTCCTTCTTTATGCATACTTTATTTTTTAATTACCTGAAAATCAATCTTATAAAATAAAAAATTGATTTCTAAATTTTTCTGTTTTAAATAACGCACGAATATACGAAAATATGCCGAATTTAACTAATTTTTTTGCGAATTTGTTATCCACAAATAAGCCGTATTTTTTATTTTTTGAAAATAAAAAACACCGCAAGAATTATACAAATGAACGCAGCTAAATGATTCCATTTGAAAGTTTCGTTTTTAAAGAAAAAGACCGCAAAAACAGTAAAAACAGTTAGTGTAATTACTTCTTGTATAATTTTCAATTGAAACAAAGAAAAAGGCCCGCCATTTTCTTTGAAACCTATTTTATTGGCAGGAACCTGAAAAATATATTCGAACAGAGCAAAGCCCCAGCTTACTAAAATAACGCTCCACAAGGCAGATTTCTTCATCCAACCCCATTCTTGAAATTTGAGATGACCATACCAAGCAAACGTCATAAATATGTTAGAAATTAATAAAAATACGATGGTAAAAATCCCTTTTGTCATTTTTAAGTACTTTTGCAAAAATAATTTTCAAAAATAAGAAAAATGAGTGTTTTAAGCGTTACTTTCCACACAATTGAAAGCGAGTTACAAAATTGGAGCAATTTTGTAAAAACAGATTTGAAAAAAATAATTGAAAATCTTTACGATGCTGAAAAATATATTTTATCTGAAGTAGAAACCGAAATGCTTACCGAAGGTAAAAATACTAACTTATTGATTGTCTTTGAAAACCAACAAAAAAGAGAAGAGTTTCTTAATACAGAGTTGATTAATATATCGGAAAGAATTGCACAGAAATTTGGCGAAAATGTTATGATTTTCGTTACAAAACTCAATCCTTTTCAACAGAAAATTTAGAACAATTCAACAGTCCAAGATACTGATTTTTCAGTTTTGGGATCTAAAGTATTTATACCTTCTTTTTGGGTTAAATTTCCAGTAGAATCAACACCGTCAGCAATCCCCAACCAAGGTTCTATACACAGAAATGAGGCGTTTTCTTTGGTCCATATTCCTAAATAAGGAAATTCTGAAAATTCTACTTTCAGAACTGGTTGGTTGTTTTTTATTAATGTTAAAGATTGGGTTGCAGAATTCTTGAAAACCAACGCATCTTTTGCGAAAAGCCCATAATTTAATGGCAATTCTTTACCTTTCAAAAGTACTTTTTCAGTTTTTCCTGAAAACAAATCTTTGTCTAATTTATATGTTTCCAACTCTTTTTCTTCATCAAAAATCAAAGAATATTCTTCGAAATTACCATCAACAGAAAAAGCAGGATGCGCGCCGATAGAATAATGCATTTTTTCATCAGAAAGATTGATTATATCATACTTTATCAATAATTT
>JAYRDY010000025.1:0-16059 GCA_041909215.1 Cloacibacterium sp.
AGATGTGCAAAAACTGTTAGAAGCTCAACAAGCGAAAATTAATAAAGCTTCTGAAAAAATTAGAAAAGAGAACGAAAAAATAGCTGCTCTTAGCGAACAAACCCGTAAAAAATCTGAAGAGTTACAGAAAATCGCTAAAGAAAAAGGCGCAGATAGTTATGATTATGAACTGAAAGCCAAAGAATTAGAAAATCTTGGAAACGAAATTGATAAAATTGCTAATTCTGAAGCGTATCAGAATAATTGGAAAGAATTTGAATTTAATTTAAATAATATAGATGAAGTTTTCAATTCAGAAGAATTTAAAAATCAATTCAAATTTAATGAAGAAAAGTTAAAAGAGTTAAAAAAGAATCTTAATCAACCTAGTTTAAAAGATGCAATTATCAAGATTAAAAAGTCTAGATCTCCTGAAAACTTTGATTTTCAATTTCCAGAACCTCCACTTCCACCTATGAATATTGATAGTTTTAATTGGACTGATAAATCAAAACTTTCTAAAGCAGAACAGAAAAAACTAGAAAAACTTTCTAAAGAAAGAGCGGAACTCGCCAAGAAACAAGCGGAAATTGCCAAAAAGCAAGCCGAAATTGCCAAACAACAGGCAGAAATTTCTAAAAATTTTGCACTGAATAATCCTTGGGTAATTGGTGTTGATGCAGACAAAATGGTCGGCGAAAATTTCAGTAATGAAAAAGCTCCTTATTCATTTAAAATTAGTGGTAACGAAATAAAAGTTCTTAAAAACGGGGATAAAGAAAATGTGTATATTAAATCTAAAGGAAGAATTAATATCAATCCAGAGAATTTTTCGAATAACATTAAGATTTATATCAACGGTAAACTTTCTACCAAAGAAGAAATGGACAAATTAAAACCTAATGATATTGCTACTGTAAACATAAATAAAAACATGAATAATGGCAAAGAAGAAGGCGAAATAAGAATCCAAACCAAATAAATTTTCCTAATCAATCCTTCAAGGATTCTAAATCCTTGAAGGATTTTTTAAATTAATACACCTATGAAAAAATTACTTTTTACTTTTTTATTGATTTCCGCATTCTTTTCGGCGCAGAATAGATTTATCTATGATTATAAATTTGTGACGGATTCTACCAATAAAGCAGACGTGAAATCAGAACTCATGTATTTGGATATTTCGGAGAAAGGTTCTAAATTTTACAGCAGAGAAGTTTACGTTTCGGACTCTATAATGACGGCAGCTTTTGAAAAACAAATAAAAGCAACGGGAAGCATGAATGTAGACATGAAAGCTATGTCTATGAGAAAAGGCAGTGTACGCTATAAAATTCACAAAAATTATCCTTCTTTCGAAACGTATTCATTAACCAGAAGCGGAATGGATGCTTATAAAGTTTGGGACAAAAGAAAAATTCAATGGAAAATTCTTCCAGAAAAACAAAAAATAGGAGAGTTCGAGGCACAAAAAGCGGTTACGGAATTTGCAGGAAGAAAATGGACGGCTTGGTTTACCGAGGAATTGCCTTTTCAAGATGGTCCTTATAAATTTAGAGGATTACCAGGATTGATTGTGAAATTGGAAGATGCTACTCAATCTCACGTTTTTGAACTAAAAGCAGTAGGGAAATATAAAGAAGAAATTCAAAAAGTTTCAGAATTTGTAGGTAATGATAAATATATAGAAGTTAATCAAGAGCAATACAAAAAAATATTTCTAGAAGACCGAAATGATCCAGCAAAATCTATGAAAATGGCGATGGCAAATGGAGCAGTTCTTCAGTTCAGAGATCAAAACGGAAACGAAATTTCTGCATCGGAAATGATAAAAAGAAGAGAACAGCAAGTCAAAGAAAATAACAAAAAAGACAACAATCTTATCGAACTTGATTTGTTAAAATAAGTTTTAATACGTGATAAATTAAATATTAATTTATTGACATTCATTGAATTAATATTTAATTATTTTAAACCATTAAGTTTTATTAAGTAATTAAGATAAATTAAGTTGAATAAAGTTGAATATCTAAAGATATTATTTAAGGAATATTGCTTATTCAGATTTATCTGAACCTTAATAAGTCTTAATTACTTAATAAAACTTAATGGTTAAATTTTATTATCATTATTTTGCAAATTTTCATGTAAAAAAATAAACCACAAAAAACTCCTGAAAATCTACATTTTCAGGAGTTTTTAATTTAATAGAAATAATTCTTATCTATTATCTCTTATTTCTTATTTCAAATTACATCATCTTTTTAGAATCTGCAATAAACTGTGCCAAACCAGCATCAGTTAAAGGATGTTTAAGTAAAGACAAAATCGGAGCAAGTGGAGTAGTTACCACATCAGCACCAATCTTCGCACAGTTAATAATATGCATAGAATGACGAATTGAAGCCGCTAAAATCTCTGTTTGATAATCATAATTATCAAAAATAATTCTAATTTCTTCAATCAGGTTCAGTCCGTCCGTAGAAACATCATCTAATCTTCCTAAGAAAGGAGAAACGTAAGTAGCACCAGCTTTTGCAGCAAGAAGCGCTTGTCCAGCAGAGAAAATTAAAGTACAGTTGGTTTTAATTCCTTTATCTGTAAAATATTTTAAAGCTTTAATTCCGTCTTTAATCATCGGGATTTTCACCACAATATTTGGGTGAATTGCAGCCAATTCTTCGCCTTCTTTAATCATTTCTTCATAAGTAGTACTTAGAACTTCCGCAGAAATATCGCCATCAACAATTTCGCAAATCGTTTTGTAATGGTTCATAATAGCCTCTTTTCCTACAATCCCTTCTTTTGCCATAAGGCTTGGGTTGGTGGTAACGCCATCCAAAATCCCTAAATCTTTTGCTTCTCTAATTTGATCTAGATTAGCCGTATCAATAAAAAATTTCATATTAAAAATATTTTTCACAAAGATAAGAATTATAGACCAACTGTAGGAATTTGAATTCAGAGATTTTTAAATGGCGCACATTTCCAGCTTTCGCTACTCGCTTCCCAAAAAATCCAAAGCAAAACCTGCGCTTTTTTTGGGAGAGCTCAAACATGCCGCTCAATCTGGGGCGCAATTTGGTTCTCAAAACAACTTTTTTCCATAAATTTGAAGACTCATAACACAATATTTATAACTTATCACTCATCATTTATAATACTATGAATGTTTTATTAGCTTCCACATCATCACTTTTCGGAGGGAAATATTTAGAATACATCAAAAAAGAAATTCAGGAACTGTTTTCAGGAATAGATGAAATTATTTTTATTCCTTTCGCTAGACCCAGCGGAATTTCTCATGATGATTATACAGAAATTGCAAGAAACTTTTTTGCAGAAATCAACATCAAAGTAAAAGGCTTACACGAATTTGAAGATAAAATTTCTGCAATCAACAATGCAAAAGGCTTTTTTACAGGTGGCGGAAATACTTTTCTCCTCGTGAAAACTTTACATGAAGAAAATTTAATGACTGTTTTAACCGAAAATGTAAAATCTGGTAAACCTTACCTTGGGACTTCCGCAGGAAGCAACATTGCTGGCCTTAACATGAAAACTACGAACGATATGCCTATTGTCTATCCACCAAGTTTTGATTGTATGGGCTTGGTTCCTTTTAATATCAATCCGCATTATTTAGACCCAAATCCTTTAATAAAACATAATGGAGAAACCCGAGAAACCAGAATTAAAGAATTTCTTACTCAAAATGAGGTGAAAGTAGTTGGTTTAAGAGAAGGGAATTGGATTAGAGTTCTGGGTGATAAAATTACAACCGAAGGAACCGAACTCACCAGAATTTTCGAAAAAGGGAAAGAACTTTATGAATTAGAAAGTGGGAGAGAGTTGTAAATTTTATTAAATTAGACCAGTTGAGTCTTAAAAAAGCGGAATTTTAAAAGCAATTCAGTTTAAAATATTAACCTAATTTCGGTAAAATAAAAGTGAGATGATTTTTGTCACCTCACTTTTTTTATTGGGCTAATTTTGGTCTATTCTTTCCAATTTTTTTCAATCAATTTCATTAAGAAATCGGGACATTTAGACACTTTGTTAGTAGTTGCGTTCAAGAAAAAGAGAGTAACCGTAGCTTCAGAAATTTTTTGTTTAGACTGATTATAAATTTCATATTCAAATTCAATTCTAACTCCAGGAATTTTTTTTACATAAGTGTGGATTTCTAAAATTTCGTCATAAAAAGCAGGTTTTAAATACTTGATTTTGTACTCTGAAACAGGCAACCAAAAGCCTCGTTTTTCGATTTCATCATACGAAATCCCTAGAGATCTAAAAAGTTCTACTCGGGCAACTTCTAAGTACTCTGCATAGTTACCGTAATAGACATATTTCATAGCGTCTGTTTCACCGTAACGCACACG
Organism: Cloacibacterium sp.; assembly: GCA_041909215.1. Classification (GTDB taxonomy): domain Bacteria; phylum Bacteroidota; class Bacteroidia; order Flavobacteriales; family Weeksellaceae; genus Cloacibacterium. The sequence goes on from JAYRDY010000025.1 coordinate 4,365, forward strand.
TAATGAGTGTTTTGTGTGTATCATTTTTTGTTTTTGATTATACATACAAATATATTTTTAAAAAAGCAATACCCCAAAAATTTTTTTAAGAAAAAAATATTTTACATCTTTGTTTTCCCGATAAAATATAATCATAGAAACTACTTAGCAGAGAAAAATGATGGATCAAAACTTAGGATTGATATGGGAAAGGTGTCTTAGATTTATGCGAGATAATTTGAGCACTTCCGAACATGATGATGTAAAAAAACTAGAACATTCTTTCGACTTATTGTTTGACAGGGTAGAACCTTTGTCGCTTGTAAACCACAATCTTACATTGTTGGTTCCATCAGATTTTTACAAAGAATACATTGAAGAAAACTATCTTTCTTTGCTTTCTGCTGCGCTCAAAAAAAATATCGGGAAAGGCGTGAAATTGTGGTATTCTGTAGTAGAAAATAAACCACAAGGCAAAGAACAACCTGCTACGCAAAATTATAAGGGGATTTCTGTGCAAGCTCCAAAAGTACAAGAAGTAGTACCTGCTTCTTTTCAAAGAGATATTGTTAATCCTTTTGTGGTACCAGGGATTAAAAAAGTAAATATAGATTCTAACCTTAATCCAAATCTTAATTTTGATAATTTTGTAGAAGGCGAAAGCAATAAATTTGCTTCTACTGTAGCTAAAACCATTGCGAAAAGACCAGGCGCAACTTCTTTTAATCCGCTTTTTATACATGGTGGTGTTGGTGTTGGTAAAACGCACTTAGCTCATGCAATTGGTTTAGATATTAAACAAAATATTCCGGATAAAGTAGTTTTATATTTATCGTCAGAAAAGTTTATTCAGCAGTTTGTTTCTGCTGCTAAAGCGCAAAACAAAACAGATTTTGGTAATTTTTACCAAATGGTAGATGTTTTAATTATAGATGACATTCAATTTCTTTCTGGTAAAGCAGCCACACAAGATATGTTCTTCCATATTTTTGATCATCTTCATCAAAATGGAAAACAGATTATTTTAACTTCAGATAAAGCTCCGGCTGATATACAAGACATCCAAGAAAGAATTGTTTCTAGATTCAAATGGGGACTTTCAGCAGAAGTGAAATCTCCAGATTTTGATACCCGAAAGAAAATTATCTTAGATAAACTCCATAGAGATGGGATTCAGTTGAAAGATGATATGGTAGATTTCTTAGCGGGAGAAGTAAAATCGAACGTTAGAGAGTTAATAGGTGTTATTAATTCTGTAATTGCTCATTCTATGATTTCTAAATCAGACCTTAGTCTCGATTTATTGAAGGAAACCATCAATAAAATTGCTGCAAATCAGAAGAAAACCATCAATATTCCTTACATTCAGGAAGTGGTTTGTGAGTATTTTGGGATTAAAAGAGAGCAATTGTTATCTAAAACAAGAAAAAGAGAAATTGCTTTGCCAAGACAACTTGCGATGTATTTTGCTAAAGAATACACCAATTCTACTTTTACTAAAATTGGCGAAGAAATGGGCGGTAAAGATCACTCTACAGTAATGTACGCTTGCGAAACCATTAGAGATGTTTCTAAAATAGATAAAGAACTTAAAAAATATCTTAAAGAAATTAAAGAAAAAATCTTTGAATAGGTTTATAATTTCGAATAATAATTTTCTGAAAGGAATTTTTTGAATTTTTAAAATTTAGGAAATTCCTTTTTTTAACCCTAAACATCAACCTATGAAAATTTTAATGGTTTGCCTCGGCAACATATGCAGAAGTCCACTTGCAGAAGGTATTTTGCGTTCTAAAATTTCTAACGAGCATACAGTTGCAAGTGCAGGAACTATTTCTCTACACGAAGGAGAACATCCCGATAAACGTTCCGTGAAAACAGCAAAAGAACATGGGGTAGATATTTCTCATCAAAAAGCCAATTACTTCACCAAGAAATATTTTGATGAATTCGATAAGATATTTTGCATGGATATTAATAATCTGCAAGATGTTTTGTCTATGGCAGAATCTGAGGCGCAAAAACAAAAAGTTTCTTTAATTTTAGAAGAAGCAGGAAATCACGGTAGAGCAGAGGTTCCTGATCCTTATTATGGGACGATACAAGATTTTGAAAATGTGTATAATATGCTTAATGTAGCTTGTGATGTTATTGCTGAAAAGTATAAATTGAAGTAAATTATTCTAAAAATTGATTACTTTTATCTCCAATTAAATTTTTTTGCATGTTATTTCTTATTCCCGCTTATTTATCAGAAGAATCTCCGATTGAGTATTTTGCTCCATCAATCAAAGAATATATTCTAAAAACGGACTATTTTTTTGTTGAAAACGAAAAAACAGCCAGAAAAGTCATTAAATTTTTTGCTCCAGAAAAAAAACAACCAGATTTAAAGCTTTTTCTTTTGGATAAATATTCAGAATCTTCTGATTTGAAAGAAGCCCAAAAACTCATGAAAGCTGGGCAAGATTTTGGTTTGCTTTCCGAAGCGGGTTTACCTTGTATTGCAGATCCTGGAAATCTGATGGTAAAATGGTGCCACGAAAATAATATAAAAGTTATCCCAATTAATGGGCCAAGTTCTATTGTTTTAGCCTTAATTTCGAGTGGTTTTAACGGACAAGAATTTACTTTCAACGGATATTTGCCGATTGATAAATCCGAGAAAAAACAAAAAATTCAGTTTTTAGAAAATCAGGTTCAGAAAACAGGTTATTCTCAGATTTTTATGGAAACGCCTTACCGAAATAATCAGCTTTTAGAAGATTTAATTAAATTTCTAAATCCTAACACCAAACTTTGCATTGCGGCAAACATTAATCATCCAACAGAAGAATTCATCAAAACGCTTAAAATCTCTGATTGGAAAAATCAAAAACCAGAACTTCATAAAATCCCTGCGGTTTTTGTTCTGGGGAAATAGAATTATTATCTAAAAACATTTCTTAATCCTTATTTTTGCCACATGAAAGATTTAATGGGCCGCGCGATTTGGGATTATTTCTACCAAGAAAATCCTGAAGATTTACAAACAGAAACCTCCATTTCAGAGTTAGATGATTTGCCAGTTTCTTACCTTTTTAGAACTTATAAAGAAATGAATGCTTTAGAACAAAAAGCATTAGATTTATCTTTGGGTAAGGTTTTAGATGTTGGCGCAGGTGCAGGTTCGCATGCTTTGTATCTTCAGAATGATAAAAAATTGAAGGTTACAGCGCTAGATATTTCCCCTAGATCAATAGAAATTTGCAAGGCAAGAGGTTTGGAAAATGCAGTTTGCGAAGATTTTTTGAAGTTTTCTGGTGATAAATTTGATACGATTTTACTTTTGATGAACGGAACGGGTATTTTTCAAAATTTAGCTAAAATCGACCAATATTTGCAGAAATTGAAAACTTTGGTTGCGGAAAATGGACAAATTTTAATTGACAGTACCGATATTTTGTACATGTACGACCAAGATGAAGACGGTGGAGTTTTGGTTCCTGCAACGGGCTATTATGGCGAATTAGACTATTATTTGCACTACAAAGGCGAGTCTGAAGAACCAATGAAATGGCTTTATCAGGATTTTAACACGCTGAAAAACGCAGCGCAAGCCAATGGTTTCAAAATTCAGAAAGTGTTGCAAGTAGAAGACTCTTATTTGGCCAGATTAACGCTTTAATCGTCATTTTTCTTAAAATGAGTACAAGGCACAGTTCCGTTTAAGGCATTTTCTATGAAATGATTTTCTGTACCGTTTACGATATACATTTCTACGTTATTTTCAAAGCAGATTTCGGCAGCTTTTATTTTAGAAGTCATTCCGCCAGTGCCGAGTTTTGAAGGTTTTTCTTCGATAAACTGTTCAATGTCTTTTAAATCAGATACTTTTTTAATGAGTTGAGCATCAGAATGTAAATGCGGGTTCTTATCAAAAATACCATCAATATCCGAAGCTAAAAACAAAATGTCAGCATTAATAATTTTAGCCACCATTGCAGAAAGTTTATCATTATCCCCGAAAATAATTTCTTCTGCCGAAACCGTATCATTTTCATTAATAATAGGGATAATGCCGTGCTCTAACAAGGTGAAAAGCGTATTTTTTGTGTTTTCTATAGTTGCTTCTTTTTCAAAATCGTGGTAAGTAAGCAAACATTGGGCAACTTGCAACCCGAAATTCTCAAAAACGCCATCGTAAATTCTCATTAATCTTGGTTGACCGATTGCTGCTAAAGCTTGTTTGTTGTTGATATTCTGTGAGTTGTGTAAATCTATTACTTGTCTGGCTGTTGCAATTGCCCCCGATGAAACAATGATGATTTGATATTTTTCTCGAAGTTGGGTAATTTGTCTTGCCAAGTCTTCAATTTTACCAAAAGATATACGATTGGTTCCTGCAGTAAGCGTAGATGAGCCTATTTTTATTACGATTTTTTTCTTCATTTCTAAATTTTTTCTTTTTTGAGAAAGGTTTTGTTTGTCATTAAACATTAACTCTATCTAATCTCTCCATTTCCAGAAATAAACCATTTATTGGTGGTGAGTTGATGGATTCCTAAAGGGCCACGAAAATGTAATTTTTGGGTGCTAATGGCAATTTCGCCACTTAAACCAAATTCCCCACCGTCTGTAAATCGGGTAGAGGCATTGTGATAAACAGCGCCACAATCTACTTCCGTTTGGAATTTTTCTGCCTTAGATTTGTTAGTCGTAATAATTGTTGCGGAGTGGCCTCCAGAATTTTCATTAATAATTTCTATGGCTTCGTCTAAAGAATTAGCCAAAAAAATTACAATTTTTTCTGAAAGAAATTCCTCTTTCAGAAGTTCTGGATTTTCATCTTTTTTTAAATCAGGATTGATGTTTAAAATCTCTCCATAACCGAAAGCATCTAATTGATTGGCTTGTAAAAACTGTACCAAATCTTTTAATTTTTCATCTAAATTTTGGAGATTTTTATTCAGAATTACCTTGTCTAAAGCATTGCAAACGCTAATTCTCGACTTCCCGTTGAGGATAATTTTTTTTGCCATTTCAAAATCTGCCTCTTCATCAACATATAAAAAGTTATTTCCTCTACCACTTATCAAAACAGGAATGTTGCTGTTTTTTTTTACAAAATCAATCAGTTGATCGCCACCTCTTGGGATAATTAAGTCTGCTTTGTATGTATTTTTAGCAATGGCTTGCTGAATTTCTTCTCTGTTAACATCCAAATACACTACATAATCTTCTGAAAAACCGTTTTCAGTAAGTGCTTTATGCCAAAGTTTTACCAAAATAAGATTGCTTCTAAGCGACTCTTTTCCGCCTTTCAAAACGATTTTATTTCCTGCTTTGAAAGCCATTACTGCAGCTTCTATGGTAACGTCTGGTCGAGATTCATAAATGATAAAAATTTTACCAAAAGGCACAATTCTATTCTCAATCAACATTCCTTTTGGGTGCTGGTAAGTATAAATGGTTTTGCCCAAAATATTCTCGGTTTCTAAAGCTTGTTCTACACAATTTATCATAGATGTAATTTTGTTTTCATCTACTTTCAATCGGTCATAAAGTGCTTTGTCTTCTTGGTTGCAAGAAGCTAAGTCTTTTTGGTTTTCAGAAATAATCTCAAATTGATGGGCTTTCAGTAACTCTGAAAGTCTTCGTAAAACTTGGTTGTGATTGGAGTTCATTATAAATTTTGATAAAATACAACAACTAGAGAATTGTGATGTAAATTTAGCAAAAAATAGTTATTTTTAATTCAAAATTTAGATTTTATCATCTGTTTTTATTAAAATTACAGATTGATTAATGTCTTGGTTTGATTTTCGAGTTAAAAATCAATAATTTAATTTTTTTCTTGAGTTGAAATAAAAAAAAGATTTCGGAGACAATCCGAAATCTTTAATTATTTAATTGATTAATTTTTAATTATCCAATTTCTATTCCGTTTTCTACGGTTTCATCAGGTGTAACAAAACTTAGTTTACCGTCTGGTTTTGTGGTGAGAAGTAGCATTCCTTGAGATTCTATTCCGCGGATTTTTCTAGGAGCCAAATTTAACAAAATCATCACTTGTTTTCCTACCACTTCTTCTGGCGTAAAACTCTCTGCAATCCCAGAAACTACGGTTCTTACATCTACACCAGTATCTACTTTTAGTTTTAATAATTTGTCTGCTTTTTCTACTTTTTCAGCTTCTAAAATGGTTGCTGTTCTTAGGTCTATTTTCGTAAAATCATCAAAAGAGATTTCTTCTTTCATAGGATTGGCTTTAGGATTGGTTTTTGCGTTAGATATTTTGGTGTTTTCTAATTTTTGGATCTGGAAATCAATGGTTTCGTCTTCTATTTTTGAGAAAAGAAGAGAAGATTCATTGATTTGATGTCCCGTTTTTACGAGAACTTTAGCGGTTTCAACTTCTTGCCAAGAAATTTTCTCGGTATTGAACATTTTCAATAATTTTTCCGAAGAAAAAGGCATAAATGGTTCACATAATTGAGCTAAACCAACCGCAATTTGCGCTCCAACAAATAATGAATTTGCTGCTTTTTCTGGATTATCTTTAATGGTTTTCCAAGGTTCTTCGGTTTGTAAATATTGATTTCCGAAACGTGCTAAATTCATTAAAGCTGACAAAGCATTTCTGAATTCGTATTTGCTTAAAAATTCGTTGATTTCTTTTGCCGTTTTTGAAGTTTCAGAAAGTTCTTCTGCGTTTTCATTTCCTACAGGAATTACTCCATCATAATATTTATGAATAAGAACTGCAACTCTATTAATGAAATTACCGAAAATCCCCACCAATTCAGAATTATTTTTGATTTGGAAGTCTTTCCAAGTAAAGTTATTATCTTTAGTTTCTGGTGCGGATGAAAGCAATGCATAACGCAAAACATCTTGTTGATCAGGGAATTCTTCTACATATTCGTGCGCCCAAACTGCCCAGTTTCTAGAAGTTGAAATTTTATCATTTTCAAGATTCAAAAATTCAAAAGCAGGTACGTTGGTTGGCATAATGTATTTTCCGTGAGCCTTCATCATTGCAGGGAAAATAATACAATGGAATACAATATTGTCTTTTCCGATAAAGTGAATTAAGTCTGAATCTTCAGATTGCCAATAATCTTCCCAGTTTTTACCGTTTTTAGCAGTCCATTCTTTGGTAAAAGAAATATAACCAATTGGCGCATCAAACCAAACATACAACACTTTTCCTTCTGCATCTGGTAGCGGAACTTGCACGCCCCAATTGAGATCTCTGGTCATTGCACGCGGTTTCAAACCATCATTCAGCCAAGATTTTACTTGTCCATATACATTAGGTTTCCAGTCGTCTTTATGGCCTTCTAAAATCCATTCGTTTAAGAAATCTTCATATTCATTTAAAGGAAGATACCAGTTTTTGGTTTCTTTAAGAACAGGAACGTTTCCACTCAATGCAGATTTCGGATTAATCAATTCTGAAGGAGAAAGCGTAGAACCGCATTTTTCGCATTGGTCGCCATAAGCGCCATCATTTCCGCAATTAGGGCAAGTTCCTACAATGTATCTGTCTGCCAAAAATTCGCCAGCTTGTTCATCATAATATTGTTCTGAGATTTCTTCGGTAAATTTTCCGTTTTCGTACATTTTTAAGAAGAAATCTTGAGAAGTTTTTTTGTGATTTTCTGAAGACGTTCTAGAATATTCATCAAATGAAATTCCTAAATCTTCAAAAGATTTTTTGATGATTGCGTGATATTTATCTACAATATCTTGTGGAGTAACGCCTTCTTTTTTTGCTCTAATGGTAATAGGAATGCCGTGTTCATCAGAACCACAGATAAAAGCTACATCGTTTCCTAATCTTCTTTGGAAACGTGCGTAAACATCTGCAGGAATGTAAACTCCTGCTAAATGACCGATATGTACTGGGCCGTTTGCATAAGGTAAGGCGGCGGTAATCATTTTTCTCTTCTGCATGGAAAATTTTTTTACAAAGATAAAGATTTTGTTTGCCTTTTTGATAATTTGATGGTCTAGATGAATTTTTTGGGAGTTTTTTTTGTTTGTTAATGTTAATTTAATATATAAAATCGCTAAACATTTGTTTGAAATAGTGTGAAATCTTTTATTGTCTCATAATTGAGATAATAGTAATTAATTGACTGATAATTAAACTTTTGTGATAAAAATAATACAAATTACACTGATTCTTGTCATGAAAAATTAACAAAAATCATATAAATTTAATAAATATTTAAAAATTTCATAAATTGGCATTGCCTAATTGTAATAACAATTATGGTGTGTGAAAATGAATATTAATCCTTAAATTTTATTTTTGTGAGAAACTATAGTAAAGTTTTAAAAATTGCGCCTGCTTTTTTACTTGCAGGTACAATGATGCTTGAGGCTCAGCAAAAAGATTCAATTAAACAAAAAGAGATTGAACAAGTTGTGCTTATTGGTTATGGTAAACAGAAGAAAACAGATCTTACAGGTTCTATTGCTTCAGTTACTGCTAAAGACTTTAACGGAGGTGCAACATCGCCTGATCAATTAATTCAGGGTAAAGCTCCCGGTGTAACAGTTACTGGTAACGGAGGTAATCCTGGAGCTGGTTCAACGATTCGTATTAGAGGTGGAGCTTCTTTGACTGCATCTAACGATCCTTTAATCGTGATTGATGGGGTGCCAATGGATTTTGATAAACTCAGCGGTGCTTCAAATCCTTTATCTTTGATTAATCCAAACGATATTGAATCTTTTGATGTATTGAAAGATGCTTCTGCAGCTGCTATTTACGGAAGTAGAGCTTCTAATGGTGTAATACTAGTTACTACTAAGAAAGGTACTTCAGGGAAATTTCGTGTGAATTTTTCAACGTTAGCATCTGTGTCAACTAAAATGGGTAATCAAGATGTATTGTCTCCAGATGATTTTAGAAATTATGTTATTGCTAATGCACCTCAACAAAAGTATATTGATATGCTTGGAACAGCGAATACTGTTTGGCAAGATAAAATATACCAAACTGCATGGGGAACTGATAATAATATAGCTTTTACTGGAGGAATCAAAAAATTACCGTACCGTTTATCAATTGGTTATACAGATCAAAATGGTATTGTAAGGACTAATGAATTCAGAAGAACTTCAGTAGGTTTAAACCTAACACCAAAATTTTTTGATAATCACCTTAGTGTAACCGCAAATGTAAAAGGTACTTTAACAGATAACCGTTTTAATGCAAGTGTTATTGGTGCATCTCAGTTCTTTGATCCTACACAGTCTGTTTATGATTATTCTGCAATAGGAGATAAAGTAGGTAATTATTGGGAGTGGTTCTTACCAGATTCAAATGGTAATAGAACGGATAAGATTAATGTAAACGGGACTCCTAATCCAGTTGCATCTTTGGCTGCAAGAAGAGACGTTTCTACAGTTTATAGAGGTTTAGGAAACATTCAGTTAGATTATAAATTACACTTTTTACCAGATTTACATATTAATGTAAATGCAGGTTATGATTACCAAAAAAGTAATGGACATGTAACTGAATATAACGGATATAGAGCTACAATTAATACATTAGGGACAAGTAGAAAATATGAACAAGAAAAATCAAATAAACTATTTGAGTCTTTTCTTAATTATATAAAAGATATAGATGCTATTGATACTAAAGTAGATATAATGGGAGGATATTCTTATCAGAATTTCCATGAATTTACCCCAGGTACTATGACGTATAATGGTAACCCTACATATAATACACAGCCAAGTCTTGATTATGAAAAAAGATTGGTTTTATTAAGTTTCTATGGTAGAGGTATTTTTACCATTGCGAATAAGTACATCCTTACAGGATCAATAAGAAGAGATGGTTCTTCTAGATTCTATAATGGAGTTGATTTAAATAACGTTTGGGGAACTTTCGTTTCTGCATCTGGAGCTTGGAAGATTAAAAATGAAAAATTCTTAAAAGATTCAAAACTTTTCTCAGACTTAAAACTAAGAGCAGGTTGGGGGCAAACTGGGCAGCAAGAAGTTGGAGGATGGTATAACGCTTTCCCTTCTTATAATATTTCTTCTCCAACTGCAGAATACGGATTTGCAGAAGTATATTATCCAATGTATAAGCCTAATCAGTACAATCCTAATATTACTTGGGAGACTACAGATACGGTAAATGCTGGTTTAGATTTTGGTTTTTGGAAAAATAGAATCACAGGGTCTATTGATTGGTTCAAAAAATATACTTCTCGATTGTTAGCGGATGTTCAAGTGCCAGCAGGAGAATTCAGTAATAAAAACATCAAAAATGTTGGTGAAATGGAAACTGATGGTATTGAATTTTTAATTAACGTAAACCCTGTGAAAACTGAAGATTTTAATTGGGACTTTAGTTTCAATGTTGCACATTATAATCCAAAAGTTACAAAATTTAATGATGTTGCTCCAGGATATATGATTGCGCAAGGGGATATAAGCGGAGGTGTTGGTAATAAAGTGCAGGTTCATGCTGTAGGTTATACACCTTTCTCTTTCAATGTATATCAGCAAATTTATGATACAAATGGTAAGCCAATTGAAGGAGCTTATGTTGATAGAAATGATGATGGAAAAATAGATGTAAGCGATAAATATCTTTACAAATCTACAACTCCAGATGCAACTTTTGGTTTTTCAACAAAACTGAGATACAAAAACTGGGATCTTTCAACATCGCTTAGAGCTGTTTTAGGAAATTATGTTTATAATAATTTCGCTTCACAGTCTAATGTAGAAAGTATTGCAACGAATGATTTCATGAATAACCTTTCTAGTGTAGCTGCAAATTACGGATTCAAGAACGTACAATATTGGAGTGATATTTTTGTAGAAAATGCATCCTTTATCAGAATGGATAACTTAACATTAGGATATAACTTTGGAGATGTTTTAAAGAATGGTTCTAATCTTAGAGTTTATGCTATGGGGCAAAATTTATTTGTGATTACTAAATATTCGGGAGTAGATCCAGAAATATTTGGAAATATAGATAATGGTTTTTATCAAAGACCAAAAGTATATTCTTTAGGACTTAATTATCAATTTTAATCAAATTTAAGATGAAAAATATTAAACTAAAAAAGATAACATTAGCATTAGCATTTTTAGGATTATCACTTGCTCCGGTTTCATGTATTAATGATTTAAAGCAAGAACCTATTACAGATGTTACAAGTGCAGGTTTATATAAAGATTTTAGCAAATATCCAAATTTGCTGGCAAAACTTTATGGTGGTTTGGCTGTTGGTGGTCAAGATGGTGGAGATGGTAAAGGTGATATTGCAGATATAGATGGCGGTTTTTCAAGCTATACACGTTTGCTTTTCACTTTAAACGTAATTACTACAGATGAAGCTGTAATTGGCTGGAATGATGGGACGCTTCATGAATTTCATAAAATGATTTGGACTCCTGCTAACGAGTTTAACAATGCAATGTATTATAGAATTTATACAGAAATTGCTTTCTGTAATGAATTTATTAAAAATACATCAGACCAAATGCTTGGTAGCAATGGTATTACAGGAGCTAATTTAAGTGAAGCTAAAGCAATGCGAGGAGAAGCAAGATTCCTTAGAGCGCAGTCTTATTTCCATTTGTTAGATATGTATGGTAATGTTCCGTTTGTTGATGAAACAACTTTAGGTACGATGCCAAAACAAATCAATAGAGCAGAGCTTTTTGATTATGTGGAAAAAGA
>JAYRDY010000026.1:0-15992 GCA_041909215.1 Cloacibacterium sp.
GTTTGTAAAATTCTACCGTTTTCGTCATAAATTTCAATAGATTTTATGTTGTTTTCTGAAGAAATATTAAGATAATCTTTTGCAGGAATTGGGAATACTATAATGTTGTCTTTGTGTTTAATTTCTTGATTTTTAAGAAATTGTTGAAATTGAGTGATCGCGTCATTTGTTTTTACAGGGAAATTATAATCAAAATAAATATTAGCTCTATTAATGATTACGTCATTTTTGGTAAGTGTAGATTTAGATTTCACTTTAAATAAAACATTTCCATGTTCACCGCTACCCAAGTTTATTTTCTTAAAAATAAATTCTGCTTTGTTTCCTGAAATTCTAGTATAAACTTCTCCCGTTGCATTTTGTAGCTGAAGAGTAGAAATGTCAAAATCGTCAGTGTCAATATCCATTTCTACTACTATGTTTTCCGCTTCTGAAGTTCCAGTATTTTCGAAATTCACTATGTAATGGAAATAATCGCCAATTTTTTCTTCTGTTACTAAGTCTCCTTCCAAACAAACTATATCATTAGGATCATAAGAACCTACTACGGTTTGTTTAAGTGAAAAGATATTATCATCAGGTAAAATATCATTTCCTATAATATTTCCATTAGCTGTAAATGTTAAAACATCATTTAGATTTATAGGATTAGTGACATGAGTTGGAGGGTTAATGGTAAAATCAATTTCTGATGCTTTGCTTTCATAAGGTTTTAGATTGCTGAAAGAATAAGAAATACTATTGGTATCAATGCTAGAGTAAGGAATAGAAGAACTGTTAAAACTCATTTTGTTTCCTTCAAAATTGAGTGAAACTGTACCAGAGAGATTGGTGTTTCCTTTGTTTTTCCATATGAGTTTATATGTAGCAGGGAAGCCTGGTCTTGCATTGGTAATTGGTGCAATTACTACTTCTAAATCTTGGCTGTTATTTGTTTTAGAAACGCATACATCTTGCGAAAAAACATTATTGTTATTATCTGCAAAATTTGCAGAAAAAGAAATAGGATTTGCTGAGAAAAGAGTAGCATTTTCTGGCTCTATAGAGATGGTGAAATTGCCACCTTGAGTGTAAAAATTGTAAGTTCCGTCTGCTTTTACAAAGGTTTCACTGGTGTTTGTACCATCGTTTATTTTGAGTTTCATGTGTTCAAAGAAGTCGTCATTGGTATCACAACCATTATTGTTTTCATCAAAACGTACTTTTCCAGTAATGGTGTTATAATTTCCACCAGGAATAAAAGAGCAATAGGTGTTTACGTTGCAATTGGTTGATTGCAAATAATTAATTGTGCCATTTACGTATGCAAGTTCTTCGCCATCATCGCAGCATATATAGTTTATGGAATCGGTAAATAATGCTCCACTATTATTGCCAGCCAAAATATATGTGCCGTTTTTTAGATTCAAATGGTTTACGTTTGATATAAAAACAAGATTCATATTTAAATTTGGAGAAGAAGAAAAATCGAGCTGATTTATTTTTGTATTAAGATTTGTACCAAAATAATTATCAAAGTTTTCAATTTTAGTAAGTCCAGAAATGTTTAAATTGGTTAATTGAGGCATCAGATAACAAGTGATGCTTTTTAAATTAACATTACGGGTTAAATCTATAGAGGTTATTGGGGAAGTCGATATAAATATTTCATCAAGATTAGTGAATTTTTCTAACCCAGTTAATGAAGAAATATTAGGCTCGGAAATTTTTAATTTATATACATCTAAAGCTTCACTCTCTTGTATTTCTCTATCTCCATTTTTATCAATGGCAATAAAGTTACCATTGGAATCTTGTGCAACATGATATGGTTGTGTAGAGTTGAATATATCAGAAGAATTTAAAAGCAATTCCTTGAAGTTAGCGTCGGTAAAAGCAATGTTCTGTGCATTTATTCCTAAAGAGGTAAAGCAGCACAAGATAATTATAAAAATGGGTATAATCTTTTTAGAGAAGCTTCTTTCTGTTATAGAAGTTTTCACGTTTTCAGTAAAGTAAAATTTAATCATTTGTGTTTTATTGTTTAGAAGTTAATTTTTTTATTTCATAAGAATATTATGAGGTTGGGTGTTGTTTGTTGGGCTTTTTTAGAATTGTCTATAAATGGGAAAAAATCTGTAGCCTTTAATTAAATAAATGAGGTTGGTGATGTGCTCATGATTATGCTTTTCTAGAAATTTTTTAAAGTTTTAGAGATAGAATAGTTTTGTATTTCTTGTAACTTGTTTTAGTTAATAAAAAACAACCAACGTTAGATACAGAAACGGCTAAAATGGAATTTTTAATTTTTTTTAGAAGAGAAAATAGAAAATCTAATTTGTTATTCTGATAATAAAAAATTTCTAGTAATAAAACGAAAAGATTAGTTATTAGTTTTTCCATTCAAATCATAACAAGTGCAATTTCACATAATCTCAATCAGTAAGTTGTGTAATTAGCAAATAAGAATTGTAGAATTTAAATAGCAAAAAAAGAGCCAAAATATAATTTTGACTCTTCCCTTTTTTAATCTTTTTTTATTATTTAAGGCATTTTAAATCCTTTTTGATAAATTCTTCCGTATTCATCCATAAATTTTATAGAGACAGTACCTTTGTAATTATTAAGTACTTTTTCTACATCTTTTTGAGAATTTACAGGTTTGCCATTAATTTCGATAACAATGTAATTGTCATAAATGCCAATCTTGTCTAATTCTCCACCTTCTTCAATATTTTTAGCAATTACACCACTTTCTATACCAAAACTTACTTTATAACGGTCGCTAAGTTCTTCAAAATTACCACCTATTTTTTCAGTAACAGATAAATCTGCTTTACTTCTGAAAGAAGTGCTTCCTTTTTGGTCTTTTAGGGTAACGGTTTCTGTGTAATTTTTGCCGTTTCTAATATAAGTTACAGTTACTTTGTCTCCAGGTCTTTTGCTTCCTACTGCGGCAGAAAGATCAGCAAAAGTTTCTACAGTAGAATTGTCTATTTTTTTGATAATATCGCCTTTTCTTAAACCTGCATCTTCAGCACCACTGTTTTGTGAAACTTCAGTAATCATTATTCCACTACTAACTTTAATATTAGCTTTTTCTTTTTGGTTATAGATTGCAACTTGTCTGTCATCAGAAAGATCTAAGCTGCCAACTCCTAAGAAGCCTCTTTGTACCAAGCCAAATTTTTTAATGTCTTCCACAACTTTTTTAGCTAAATTTGATGGGACAGCAAAGCCGTAACCTTCATAATATCCAGTATTAGAGGATATTGCGGAATTGATACCAATAAGATCTCCGTTGATATTAACCAAAGCTCCACCAGAGTTACCAGGGTTAATAGCGGCATCTGTCTGGATGAAACTTTCAATAGGAGTTCTTGATTGTTGACTTAGTAAATCGATGCTTCTTCCTTTAGCAGAAACAATTCCTGCGGTAACTGTAGAATTTAAACCAAGTGGATTTCCTACTGCAAGAACCCATTGTCCAACTTCTACTAAGTCTGAATTGGTAAAATTAAGATATGGTAACCCTTTTTCTTCAATTTTTAATAGTGCAATATCAGTACTTGGGTCAGAGCCAACAAGATTTGCTACATAACTTTTTTTGTTACTAAGAATAACTTCCAGCTTATTTGCACCTGCAACCACATGGTTGTTAGAAATAATATATCCGTCAGGTGAAATAATAACACCACTTCCTAGTCCTGAAGGCATGTCTTTAGGTGCTTGTTGTTGCTTTTGTTTAGGAGTAGAATTCCCAAAAGGATTACCGAAAAACTGTTCGAAAAGGTCTTGTTCAGGCATTCTGTTAGAATTTCTTGTCTGATAATTTTTAATGGTAACTACAGCGGGGACTGTTGTTTTAGCGGCTTTCACGAAGTCATCGCCTACCGCTGCAGAATTAATGCCTGCAAATTGTGCATTGCTATTGGCTTCATGGAAGTAAGAAAAATCACTGTTGTTATTTTTTTTATCAAAATATTGTATTGTACCGAAGGTTGTTGCTCCAGAAAACATACCAACAACAGCATAAGGAACAAGTTTTTTTAAACTATTTTTCATTGTCTATTCTTTTTAATTAGTTTAGTGATAACAAATTTAATGCAAAATTAGTGTTCACTAAATTATTAGTGTTATAGTTTTAACAAAGTTTAACGAGTTTTAAAATAATTTAAAACATAAAGTGTTTCAAAATCATATGTTGTACGTATTTTATGCCAACATTAATCTATATATATTAGCTAAAAATAAATACTGCCATGGAACTTGTTTTAGTTATCGTTGCTTTTTCTGTTTTAGCTCTGTTGTATTATCTTAGTAAAAAGAAAATACGTTATTAGAGATGATAGAGCCAATCTATATTTTACTTTTTTAGAATAATTCTAAAAAACATATCTTTGCAAAAATTTCAAAGATAATAGAATGACAAAAAGCGGAAGAATAGAACTAATGGCTCCAGCTGGAGATTTCACTTCACTACAAGCTGCATTAGATAATGGTGCAGACTCCATTTATTTCGGAGTTGAACAGCTTAATATGAGAGCTAGAGCTTCCATGAACTTTACAATATTAGATCTTCCAGAAATTTCTAAAAGATGTAAAGAAAAAGGAGTAAGAACGTATCTTACTCTTAATACTATTATTTATGACCATGATTTGTCTATCATCAAAACTCTTTTAGATAAAGCAAAAGAGGCAGATTTAACTGCGGTAATTGCGATGGATCAGGCTGTGATTGCTTATGCAAGACAAATTGGTATGGAAGTTCATATTTCTACACAGATAAACATCACAAATATTGAAACAGTAAGGTTTTATTCGCTTTTTGCGGATACAATGGTGATGAGTAGAGAGCTTTCTATTAATCAGATTAAAAAAATCTGTCAACAAATTGAAAAAGAGCAAATTAAAGGCCCTTCTGGTAATTTAGTTGAGGTAGAAATTTTTGGTCATGGTGCACTTTGTATGGCTGTTTCAGGGAAATGTTATCTAAGTCTTCATTCTCATAATTCTTCGGCAAATAGAGGTGCTTGCAAACAAAACTGCAGAAAAAAATATACAGTTGTAGATCAAGAAACGGGCTTCGAAATTGAACTTGATAATGAGTACATGATGTCGCCTAAAGATTTATGCACTATTGGTTTTCTTGATGAAATTACAGATGCAGGAGTTAAAGTTCTTAAAATTGAAGGAAGAGGCAGAGCGCCAGAATATGTTGCTACCGTAACAAAATGTTATAGAGAAGCTATTGATAGTATTGCAGAAGGAACTTTCAGTAAAGATAAGGTTGAAGGATGGATGAAACAACTAGAAACGGTTTATAACAGAGGTTTTTGGAGCGGTTATTATCTTGGTCAGGAATTGGGAGAGTGGTCTTCAAACTCAGGAAGTAGCGCAACTCAAAAGAAAGTTTACATCGGTAAAGGCAGACATTTTTATCCAAAATCTAATATCGCAGAGTTTTTAATTGAAGCGTATGACCTTAATATTGGAGATAGAGTGTTGATACAAGGCCCAACAACAGGTTCGCAAGAAATTGTGATTGAGCATATGATGGTTGATGCTAAAGAAGGCGCAACTAAAGCATCAAAATCTGATGTGGTTACTTTTAAAACAGATTTTAGAGTTCGCCCAAGCGATAAATTATATAAAATTGTTAAGGTTGAAGAATCAGGTACCCAACAAAATAATGTTGAAGAAGGTGCTTATTCACATTAATTAAATCGCAATGGTAATCATTACACTACAAAGAGATAAATGTATTGGCTGTAACTATTGTGCAGAGTTTGCGCCAGAATATTTCCGAATGTCTAAGAAAGACGGAAAGTCTGTTTTGTTAAAATCGGCAGATAAAAAAGGTTTTTTCACGCTCAAAACTCCTATTCCAGATGCCTTTGAACCTTGTGAAAAAGCCGCAAAAGCTTGTCCTGTAAAAATAATTTCGGTAAAAGAAATTTAGTGATGAAAAAACAAGACCTTAGAAAAAAATATTTAGAAAAGAGAAAAACCTTGTCAACTGATGAGGTTTTGCTTTTATCTGAAAAAATAACAGAAAATTTCATTTTACAATTTAATGTAATTGAAAATCAGAATGTTCATGTTTTTTTGCCTATTGAAAAATTTAATGAAATTAACACCAAATTCCTCATTGAATTCTTTTGGAACAGAAAAGTGAACGTTTTTGTTCCTAAAATCCATCAAAATAAGATAATTTCGGTGAGGTTTTCTCCCGAAACAACATTAAAAGAAAATTCGTGGGGGATTTTGGAGCCAATTTCTAACGAAAATGAATGTTCTGGATTTGATTTCGTAATTACTCCGCTTTTATATTGTGATAAAAAAGGAAACAGAATTGGTTACGGAAAAGGCTTTTATGATGAGTTTTTTAAAACGATTAATGCTGATGCAAAAAAAATCGGTGTTAATTTCTTTCCACCGATTGATTTTATTGATGATGTATCAGGTTTTGATGTGAAGCTAGATTATTTAGTTACGCCAGAAGAAATGCTATCTTTTTCTTTAACATCTACTTGTACAAAGTAAAACTTAAACTCTTTTTTAGAATTAGCAGAAGTTTTTTGCAATTTATAGGTCGATTTTTTATTAAGCTCACCTAAGACTTTTTGCTCTTTGTTTTTGTATTCTACGGTATAATTTGCAAAGTCTAGAGTGTCTTTTCCTTTGATTTCCGAAGAAATTTCAAGATTTTTCACTTTTACAAATTTCACTTTCAAACTATCCAGTTCTTTCAGAAGGTTTTTAACATTGGCAGAATCTTTTTTCAAGAAATATCCTTGGATTTGATTGTAGTTTACCGTATCAACAGCAGTATTTCTATTTCCAGAAGTGTATAACGCAGAAATATCATACAATTCTTGAAGCTTCTGTTGGGTAATGCTTGTAATGGCTTGTGCACTATCTAGTTTAGTTGAAGAATAAACATCTTCATTACCGTTTCGCAATAAATCTATTTCGCTTATCGGCTGTTCTTTTTTACAAGAAATAACAGACATTATGATAATAACGAGGTAGAAAACTATATTTTTATTTATTGGTTTCATCGGGTTGTATTTTAAATTTAATAAGTACAATTTTTTTAGTTGAAGGATTCACCTTTGTTTCAATCATTTTGAAGTTTTTAAGAGAAGTAGTAGGTGTTGTTACTAAGCCAATATACTTCTGTTTATCAAGCGTTTCTAAGCCATAAGACTCATTATCATAAACCTGATAGATAAGTGCGTTATTGCTTATAATTTTGTCTAATTCTTCTCTTTTTTTAGTAATATCATTCGTAGAATAGTAATAAAGAGCTTGGGTATAGACATCTGGTTCTAACTCAATGGTTTCATTCGTTCTTGCCGGATCTAGATTTCGGTAAATTGTGTCTTTTTTATAAAAAGGTGAATTAACTTCCATTACCAAAGTCTTACTTTGTGTAGGATATCTAAAAACCCCTATTTCATCATCAACAATTTCTTTACCAGAGTTCACCATGTATCTTATTGGAGTTTCTTTGTCTTTTAGAACCCTAATTTCTATAATATCCTTTATTTTGGTATTTCTGTCGGCATCTATAAAGGTAAATTTGTATTCAGTAGCAAAAATTCTTTGCCAGAAAATAAGAACCAAAACCATTGCCAATAATACACCTGAACTTAATAACCAAAAATATTGTTTCAGTAAGCTAATCCAGATGTTTTTAGGTTGATTTTTTATTGCTTTTTTAGATTCAATCTCTTGATTATCAAATATGTTTTTTTGTAAAATAGGTTTTTCTACAATTTTATCAGTAAAAATATTTTTGTTTTCTTCTGAAGTTTCATTTTCGGGAATAGCTTCTCGGTTAATCTCCTTTTCACGACTGTCAAATATTTCTTTTTCAGAATTTTCTTCATTTTCTGAAATTATTTCGTCAGCAAATAAATGTTTCTTCTTAAAATCATACCAAGACTGATATCCAGCATAAATAGCAAGAAGATTAAGCATGTCAATTCTTGGTAATTTAGTAGTTGGTATGGTCTTAAAGTAAGTGTAGAAAGACTTTTCGCTAATATTTCCTTTTGCTTTTTTTCTTAAATCTTCCTGAAAATAAATAATATCAATGCCCTTCCATTTAGAGATATCCTCAAATGAAGGATGGTGATTTTTGAGATATTCTGCTTGTACTTCTGCTTTTAGTTGCTCGAAATGCAATAATTCTAAATCTGCCAAAATTTTATTTTTATTTTAATTTGTTGATTATCAGTTGCGGTAAATTGTAAAACTGTTTTACAAAGATATTACAATTAATTTTCTAAAACAAATTTTGTTTAGCCCTGTATATTTGTACCGTTAAAAGTGAACAAAAAATTTTTAAAACAATTTAATTAAATTAATTTATTATGAAAAAATCATTATTCGTAGCAGCTGTAGCTGCATTAGCATTAGTAGCATGTAAAAAAGAAGAAGCTGCTGCAACTGAAGGTGCTGTAGATTCTGCTGCTGCAACTGTTGACTCTGCTGCTGCAACTGTTGACTCTGCTGCTGCAACTGTTGACTCTGCTGCTGCAACTGTTGACTCTGCTGCTGCTAAAGTTGAAGAAGCTGCAAAATAATTTCTTTTAAACAGAAAGAAAAAACCGTTACTCTCAGAGTAGCGGTTTTTTTTGCTTACTCTTGGTTCAAAGCTAAAAAAAGTTTTTCTTTTTTTGTGACTTTGAATTTGTAAAATGTGTGTTAAATTTTGTAATTTAATTTTACAAAAAAGTTACAACAAATTTTCTCGAAAATATTTTTTTATGGTATTACATTTGTCTTGTTAATACGTGAACAAAAAAAATTTTTAAACAAACCTTAATTAAATTATTTATTATGAAAAAATCATTATTCGTAGCAGCTGTAGCTGCTCTTGCATTAGTTGCTTGTAAAAAAGAAGAAGTTAAAGATGCTACTGCATCTGCTGATTCTGCTGTAAGTGCAAATGTTGATTCTCTTAATACTACAATTGATTCTACTAAAGCTCAAGTTGATTCTACTACTGCTAAAGTAGGTGATGCTGTAGAAGGTGCTGCTGCTGAAGTTAAAGAAGGAGCTAAAGATGCTGCTGCTACTGCTGCTGGTGCTGTAAAAGAAGGTGCTGCTAAAGTAGAAGAAGCTGCTAAAAAATAATTAAGAAATTAATTAGCAAAAATTAGCCTTCCGTTTTTCGGAAGGCTTTTTTATTTGTTGAGTTTTTGTCTTAAAATTTCGTAGCATGCAATTGCCACTGCATTACTTAAATTAAGAGAATCTATGGTTCCAGACATCGGAATGAGAATGTTTTCGCCCTTATTGAGCCAAAAATCACTTAAACCAGAATGTTCTGTCCCGAAAAATAATGCAGATTTTTTAGTGAAATTTTTTTTGTATAAATCTTCGGCGCTTTCATCCATAAAAGTAGTGTAGATTTTGAAATTGTTTTTTTCTAAAAAAGCCAATGTTTCTTCATTACTCGCAGAAAAAACATTCGTCCCGAAAAAACAACCAACGCTGCTTCGCAGGACATTGGGGTTATAAAAATCTACTTTGGTATCTGTTACAATCAGCGCATCAATCCCGAAAGCTTCACAACTGCGGAGAATTGCGCCCAAATTTCCTGGTTTTTCTACGGATTCTACTACAATTACCGATGCGTTTTCTTTTGGCGAAAATTCATTCAAATTAAATTCTTTGGTTTTGTAAATGCCAATAATTCCTTCAGAACTTCCTCTGTAAGCGAGTTTTTCGTAAATTTGAGAAGAAACGAAATGAATTTTTCCTTCAGGATGATTGATGCCAAAAATATTCTCACAGATATAAAATTCTACATTTTCAAAACCAAATTGTAAAGCACGTTCGTTTTCTTGCTTTCCTTCTACAACAAAAACTCCCGATTTCTTGCGAAAACGGTTGTCTGTAATTAATCTATTGAGGTTTTTTATTTTCTCGTTTTGAAGACTTTCGATGGTCATATTTTTAAAACGCAAAGTTAATTTTTAAAATATTGATGTTTTTGAGTTCGCAAAGTTGAAAATCTTATGATTTTCAATGTTTTATTCTTCTTCTAAATTTTCTAAACTTGAATTGGCTCTGTTAAGAATTGGCTCTGGAAGCGATTTTTTTGCTTTGGCGCCCATTATTTTTAATTTCTGAACGCTGGTAATAAGGTTGCCTCTTCCGTCAACCAATTTATTCATCGCGCCTTCGTATTCTGTTTTTGCCTCGTCCATTTTTTTGCCAATTTTCACCAAGTCAGTAACGAAACCTTCAAATTTATCATACAAAGCTCCGGCTTGTCTGGCAATTTCTATAGCGTTGTCTTGCTGTTTTTGGTTCGTCCACATAGAATCAATCGTGCGAAGCGTTGCCAAAAGAGTAGAAGGCGTAACAATTACAATATTTTTTTCAAAAGCTTTGTTGTAGAGTTGCGTATCTTCGTTCAAAGCAATGGCAAAAGCGGGCTCTATCGGAATGAAAAGCAATACAAAATCTGGACTTTCCATCTCGTAAAGATGCTGATAATTTTTGTTTCCGAGTTGTTCTACATGCCTTTTTAGAGACGTTACGTGTTCTTTTAAAAATGCAGTTTTTTGTTCTTCCTCATCTTCATTAATGTATTTTTCGTAAGCCGTAAGGGAAACTTTAGAGTCCACAATCATTTTTTTACCATCGGGAAGATTAATCACAACGTCTGGTTGAACTCTATTTCCTTCTTCGGTGGTGAAACTTTTTTGGATTTCGTATTCTCTACCTTTTTCTAGACCAGATTTTTCTAAAACTCGTTCCAAAACCAATTCGCCCCAATTCCCCTGAATTTTACTGTCGCCTTTCAAAGCTTTGGTAAGATTCATGGTTTCTTTGCTCATTTGAAGATTCAAATCTTTTAAACCGATGATTTGTTGACGAAGAGCTGCATGATAATCGATGCTTTCTTTGTGGGTGTTTTCTACTTTTTTCTCGAAATCGGTAATTTTTTCTTGAAGTGGATTGAGGATATTTTTTAAATTTTGTTGATTTTGTTCGGTGAATTTCAGGGTTTTTTCTTCTAAAATTTTGTTGGCTAAATTTTGAAATTCGGTTTTGGCAACTTCTTGCATTTTGGCGATTTCTTCTTTTTGAGAGTCGAGCAATTTTTGCAAGTTTTCGTTTTGTGCAGCCAATTGAGATTTTAACCCGATTAATTGGTTTTTATCGTTTTGAAGTTCTTTAATTTCAATACTTTGTTTTTGATTGAGTTCTTGTTGTTCTGCGATTTTTTGGTTTTGAGATTTGTTTTCAGCAGAAATTTCAGCTAAAATTTTATTAAATTCTGCTTCTTTTTGAGAAAAATTTTGGTTCAATTCATCATAATTTTTCCTTGAAACCGAAGAAGATTTCACGATAAAATAAGTGAGAACCGCCCCCAAAATAAATGCGAGAATAATGTATAAGATTTCCATTTTTCAAAATTACAAAAGAAAAAATGAATTTATATGTTTTGTGGATAATAAAAAAAGCCCGAACTGAAAATCAGTCCGAGCCATCAAAATGAAATTAACTGTTAAAATTTGTAAACTGCCGCAATTAAGAAGTTTGCGGAATTGCTTTTTGGGTTTCCGTTTTTGTCAGAATAAATATCTTCAGATGAACTTTCGAATCTAAGTTCTGGCTTCAGTTGAAATGCGCCGCTTTTAATTGTTGCAGAAATGGTATTTGCAAAAACGGTGTTTCCTACTGGTGCGCCTAAAACAAGGGCATTGTCTTTATTGTCTAAATATTCTGCACGATAATTAAGGGCAACGGCTTCTGTAACATCATATTTAAGATATCCTACTACTGACGACCAAGTTTGTTTATCTGAAGTGTTGTCGTCAGAATAAGTAACGTTGGTACCGTTAACGCCTAATTTAAATTTGTCTGTAAATTTATAAGCGGCGGTTAAATCAAATTGAGAGATGTTAGAGCTTACGGGATTGTAGCTTCCTTGTTGGCCATTAAGGTAAGCGCTTAATTTTTCGCCCGCGTAACCTATTTGCCAAATAAAGAATTTGTTTTTATAATCGCTTCCATCGGGAGCTTTACCGAAAGAAGATTTCAAATCCGTGGGATTTGCAAGCCCTGCCATTACATTAAATTTCCCTATCAGATAATTTGCTTTCAAACCAGTGTGGAAAAATGGGCCATAAGAAAAAGCGTAAGACATGCTATAAATGTCGTTGTCTGCAGCGTCTAAGAGTTCGTAACCAACGTGTGTTGTCCAAGAACCTGCGGTTACTGTAAGTTTATCGGTAGCTGCATAATCAATAAATAATTGTTTGATTAAGAGTTTGGTATCGCTTTCAGCATAATTAAATTGTTCCGCTCTATTCCCAATTCCTATGTCTGCAGTTGTGGTGAATTTACCTGTGTTGTGCGTAAGTTTCAGTGAGAACATGCCTATTTCAAAGGAATTATTAGGGGTGGTAAAACTTGTAAGCGTATTGTTTTTCCCTGAAAAATCTGCTTTATAAAATACATCTGCAGAACCGCTAAGTTTAAGTCCGTCAGTCCATGATTTTTCTTGAGCTAGAACTAATCCGTAAGATAATGCTGAACATATAAAAAGAGTTTTCTTGATTGTTTTTAAGTTCTTCATATTAATATTTTGTTTTGGTGGTTATTTAAAAAGTGATGGGTGTTTTTAAAGTGTTTCTCCGTGTTGAGTTTTGTCAAGACCTTCTTTTTCATACGCTTCATTAACTCTTAGAGGGGTAATTAAATTTGTGATGTATAATAAAGCGTAAGAGCCACCAAATGCAAATACTGAAACACCAACTAATGCAACTACATGTTTAATGAATAGGCTCGTTTCTCCGAAAATTAATCCAGGTTCTACAACTGCAGGGTTAATTGCAGGGTTTGCGAAAACACCTGTAAGCAACATGCCGACCATACCGCCAACTCCATGACAAGGAAATACGTCTAGGGTGTCATCAATATTGGTTTTTCCTCTCCAATCTACTACAAAACTACTTACTGTTACAGCGATTATGCCTATTAATATAGAGTGAGGTACGCTAACGAAACCAGCGGCTGGTGTTATGGCTACTAAGCCTACAACTGCACCAATACAAACGCCCATTGCTGATAGTTTTCTGCCTTTTAGTTTTTCTATGAAACCCCATGCAATTGCAGCGGCTGCAGAAGCAACAGTAGTATTTACAAAAGCTTGAACTGCTAATGTGCTAGAGCTAACCGCAGAGCCAGCGTTAAAACCAAACCAACCAAACCAAAGTAAAGCAGTTCCTAAGATAACATAAGAAATTCTGCTAGGATCATGTATTATTTCTTTTCTCTTTTTTAGGAATAATGCTCCAGCTAAAGCAGCCCAGCCTGCGCTCATGTGAACTACGGTTCCTCCAGCGAAATCTAAAACACCGTATTTAAATAAAATTCCGTCTGGGTGCCATACAGCATGTGCTAATGGAGAATAAATTACCAGTGAAAATAAAGTGATAAATAATAAATAGGCCCAAAATCTAATTCTTTCTGCGAAAGCTCCTGAAATAAGAGCGGGAGTAATGATGGCAAATTTCATTTGGAAAACGGCAAAAAGCATTAAAGGAATGGTTGGAGCTAAAGACCAAGCGGTTTTAGTGCCTACATTATTGAAAAACAAGTATTTTGTAGGGTTTCCTATAATACCACCTATGGAATCTCCAAAAGATAAGCCAAAACCAATTACTACCCAAACTACTGTAATGGCGCCCATTGCAATAAAGCTTTGCAATATAGTGCTGATTACATTTTTCTTTGTTACCATTCCTCCGTAAAAGAAGCCTAAACCAGGGGTCATAATTAATACCATCGCAGATGAAACAAGCATCCAGGCCATGTCTGCGCCGTTAAATTCAGGAATATTTTTTTCATCTACGGGTGTTTCGGTGAAAATGCTTCCAGAAAACAAACAAAATAGGCTTAAGCCTACCAAAATTAATAGTAAAATCCATTTTCTCATATCAAATCAATTTTTAAATTCGAGACAAATGTATAAATTTATAATTAACCCCCAAAATAAATGGGGGTAATTATTGAAAAATATATTTAATTTAAATTTTTATTTAAAATTAATGGGGTGTTTTCTGTTTTTGTGTATATTTTTCATGTGTTGGATAAAAAAAATGATATTTAGCAAGTTTTTAATAGAGAAATTATTTTTGCTTAATAATGATGTCTGTAAGCTTGTGGTTTGGGTAATGTTTGAAGCTTCTCTTTTTACTCAAGAATAAGGTAAATAAAGCTAGATAAATTGCTAAGACTGGGTAATATTGATTTTGGCTCACAAAAAAAGTACCCCCAAAGAGATACTTTAAAATTATACTATATATAAGGAGTAGTTATTTTCCTAAATAAGCACTGTACATCCAAACTAATTTTTCTTGTTCAGTAATATAGCCACTTATTTGTGCGTTGGTTCCTTCGTCGCCAGCTTTGTCGGTAATATCCAGTAATTCTCTTTGCATTTCAATAATAGTTTTGAAGGAGTCTAGGATATTCAAAACACATTTGTTGCCGTCAGTAACTTCTTTGCTTTCTTTTATAGAAGATAGTTTCTGATAATCTGAAAAGTTGTGGTTAGGTGTTGCGCCAAGAGTGAGGATTCTTTCTGCGATTTCATCAATTTTTAAGATAAGTCCGTCGTATAATTCTTCAAATTTAATATGAAGGGTGAAAAAATCGTTTCCATTAATGTTCCAATGTGCTCCTCTTGTATTTTGATAAAATATGGAATAATTAGCAATCAAAATGTTGAGTTTTTCAGCAATCATTTTACAATCAGATTCTTTTAAGCCGATAAAATTAGTATTTTTCATAACATTATTTTTGTGCAAATTTAGGTTAATAAAAATTGTATTGAAAATGTAATCACTCTATAAGTGTGATAGAAATAAAAAATGTTTAGGTGTTTATTTTATTTTTTCAATAGCGGTTCTCACTAGGTAATTGTCAGGTTGGCTGTTTTCGCATTTCTGAACGTCTTTAGAAGATTTATCTTTAATGAAATCATTATAATCTTCGCAATTTTTGAAAATATTGAATTCTGAATTTTTGAAATCCCAAACCACTCCCTTGTTGTGATTGGCCATTTGTGCTAAGGCGCCACCAGCAGCTCCGCCAACCGCTCCATAAGAAAAGGCTTTTTCCCAAACGTTTCCGATATTAATTTCAGTATAAAGATAGTTTTCTCCGCCCATAAAAACTCTGGAAAAAGAATTAGGGTTGTCGCTATCCTGCGAACGATCTGTCTGGTTTCTGTTTTTCAGAATACTTTTTAGATTGAAGTACAAAATCCCTTTGTGTACAACGGCAAAAACATTTTTGATTTTACTCTCACTTGTATCAAAGAAAAAGCACGTCATTTCTTCGTTGTTAACAATGGGTTTCTCCAAGCCAATTAATCCTCTTTTTGTAATTGTTACGTGCGAAGAAGGTTTTTTGTTGATGAAATCTTCTTTTGTGGCATAAATTCCTTCAGGATAATTAGGTCTGTATAAGTTATCGTCTGATGGTGTTTCGGTTGTTTTGATGCCCAAGTCTTTAAATTCTTTTTCTTGAATGTTGATGATTGATGCTTCGTACAAATCTTCATTCTTTTTAGATTCTAAATTATAATAATAAGCCTTATCGTTTTTCCAGGTTAAATTCTGAAATTTAATTTTAGCTTTTGTTACTAAAGTAATTTCTCCGAAGCTAAGGTTTTTCTTTTCTATTTGTGCGAGAATAAAACTCGTAAATAAAAGCAATGAAATGGTAAAAATGTTTTTCATGGTTTAATAGATTGTTATGTAACATGTAAATTTAAAACAAAAAAATAAACGTAAAAAGATGAAAATTAACATATTATTTATGCGGAAGTTATTTTGTCAGTTCAAAAAATATTTATACTTTTGCACCCTAAAATATAAAATAATATAAAGCAATCAAATGCCTACTATTCAACAATTAGTTAGAAAAGGAAGAGCCACACTTGCTAAGAAGAGCAAATCGGCTGCTTT
>JAYRDY010000027.1:0-15902 GCA_041909215.1 Cloacibacterium sp.
AAAAACCAATTCTTTCTGGTTATGGTGTAGAAATTACCGAAATGGTACAGATGTAAAATCTTAAAAAATATAAATCAAAAATAGCGCAGAAAATTACTGCGCTATTTCTATATTTTCAAAACTGTGAAATCCGTTTAAGAAATCTTTCACATGCATTCTTTTTTTCCCTTCTAATTGTACTTCTACAGGCAAATAAAAGCCATCTTTCGTATAAATTTTAAATATATTTTTAGCAATTTCTAGCGTTCCAGACGTTTTTAGATGTTCCGAAACGGCAAAAGTACCTGCAAAAATCTTCAAACCTTTTGTTTCATCACCTATTTTCAAAGTGGTAAATGCACAAGGATAAGGCGACATTCCTCTGATGAAATTATGTACTTTAATCGTTTCTTGGTTCCAATTAATTCTTGTATCTTCTTTAAAAATTTTGAAAGCATTTTTGGGCTCTGCAACCTGCGGTTGTGGCTTTTCCGCAATTACATTTTCAGCTAAACCATCAAGCGTTTTTACGACTAATTTTGCGCCCATTTCCATCAATCTATCGTGTAAACTTCCCGCATTTTCATGAGGTAAAATTGGCAATTCTTCTTGTAAAAGAATGTTTCCTTCGTCTATTTTTTCGTTGATAAAAAAAGTTGTTGCCCCTGTTTTTTCTTCTCCGTTGATGATTGCAAAATTAATCGGAGCCGCACCTCTATAATCGGGCAATAAACTCGCATGCAGGTTAAAAGTCCCTATTTTAGGCATTTCAAATAAAACTTTCGGCATCATTCGGAAAGCTACCACGACGAAAACATCAGCATCTAATTGTCTCATCTCATCCAAAAACTCAGGATTTCTCAACTTTTCTGGCTGAAAAACCGACAAATTATTTTCCACTGCATATTTTTTTACGGACGATTCTGTGAGCTTTTGTCCGCGCCCCGATGGTTTATCCGCCACTGTTACCACGCCTACCACTTCATGTTTCGATTGGTGAATTGCTTCCAAAGATTTGGCCGCAAATTCTGGCGTTCCGAAGAATATAATTTTTAAACTTTTCATAATTTGTTTCGCTCCTACGGAGCTTTCTTGCTAACAATTAATATTTCTACAAACCTATTGCTCCTACGGAGCTTCGCAAAATTATTTTATAATATAAGTTCTGAAATCTAGCATCTTAATTTTACCTATATCTAACAAAAAAATAAGATTTTCTTGCAATTTTTCTCTTTGATGTAAGTGTAAAACCACACACAAATCATCTAAAGTAGAAGGTTTCTTTTGTAAAACCTCTAAAATTTGCTTCTCTATACTTACAGGATTAATAAAAGTTTTTTTGGCGTTGCAAACATAACAATTTCCGCAGTTTTTTGCTTCTTTTTCTCCAAAATATAAAAGAATAAGTTTCATTTTGCAGACTTCAGTATTTCTGGTGTAGAATTTCATTTCTTCCCATTTTTGAAGTCTATTTTTTTGGATTTGCTCAAAAAGATTCCACCATTTCCCTTGGAAAATTCTATCTTCTCTTGGTTTCAAAAATCTTATTGTGCTAGAATTTCCATCCAGATAATCCACAAAACCTTTTTGATGAATTTCTCTCAATCTCTCTTTAAGCTGATGATTTTCTATACCCAGTTTTTTACAAACATTGGCTTCACTGAAATGCGCTCTGTGCGAAGACAAACCATCAACAGTTCTCAATAAAAGCTCAATAAAATAGCTATCTTTTTTAGGCAAACTTTCCAAATCATTTACCTCGAATTTCAGTTCTAAAGCAGAAAGACTTTTTGAAGTGTTGAGGTAAATAATTTCTTGATGATGCAAAAAATTCAGCACATTTTTTATTTTCGCCTGAGAAATTTTAGTAAACTCCTGAATTTTAGAAATATGAATCTCAAAAACCTGTTCAGGAAGCTCGTTTTCAGCCACCATGAATTTAGAATAGAGATAAGAAATTATTTTTAAAAATTCCGTTTTATTAGGAGTTTGATTCAGAAAAATATTGTCTAAGTTTTTAAGTTCTTGCTCATTCCAAAGTAAAAAAGCATAACTTTTTTCTCCGTCTCTACCCGCTCGGCCGATTTCTTGGTAATAATTTTCTAATGAAGCCGAAGGTGAGAAATGTATTACAAAACGTACATTATCTTTATCAATCCCCATTCCGAAAGCATTGGTAGAAATAAGCACCTGATTATTACTTTTTTGCCATTTTTCTTGTTTTCTGTTTTTATCCAAAACAGAAAGTCCTGCATGAAAATAATCTACATTAGAAATTTTGCATTTTTGTAAAAATTCAGTTAAAAGTTCGGCTTCTTTTCTGGTTCTGGTATAGATAATCCCTGAAGAATTGTTGTGTTTGAGGATATTAAAAACGTGTTGATATTTATCTGCAACTTCATCATTAAAAATCTGAATATTTTCTCTTCTGAAACTTTTTTTGAAGACTTTTGGATGATGCAAATCGAGTTTATTCTTAATATCATCTAAAACTTTTGGTGTTGCCGTTGCGGTAAGTGCGAGGCACGGAACATCTTTAAACTGATTTCTGAAATGTTTAATATTCTGATAACTTGGGCGAAAATCTTGTCCCCATTCTGAAATACAATGCGCTTCATCTACGGCAATAAAAGAAACTTCAATTTGGTCTATATACTCTAAAAATTTCTGATTTTGAAGCCTTTCAGGAGAAACATATAATAATTTGGTAATGCCCTCAATGCAACTTGCATAGATTTCTTCTTCTTCGCCCTCATCCAATTCAGAACTCAACAGTTCTGCTTCTGCACCAATAGATTTTAGATATTGTACTTGGTCTTTCATTAATGCTAAAAGCGGAGAAACTACAACACAAGTGCCTTCTAAAACCAAAGCAGGAAGTTGATAGCAGAGAGATTTACCGCCACCAGTAGGTAAAAGTGCAATGGTATCTTTATTTGAAATTACAGAATGAATAATCTCTTCCTGATTATCTCTAAAACTATTATAACCCCAATAATTCTGGAGTGTTTGTATTAAAATTTTAGAAATATTAATTGAAGATTGCATGTTGTAAATTTAATAAAATGTTGAGAACAAATAAAAAAAGCTACGATAAATATCGTAGCTTTTCAATTAAAATTTATTTAAAAATTATTTTTTGATAACTTTTTTTGTAGGTAAATCATTTTTAGGAATGCTATCCCATTCTGTATCTACTACATATTTTACTTCTACTTTTCTATCAGCAAGTCTTTCTTCATCAGAAGCAGTTTCTGGAACTACTGCTTGAGATTCCCCAACACCTTTAGATTTGATTTGTGATGGATTAACACCTCTTTTTTCTAATTCTTTCATTACTTCTGCAGCTCTAGATCTAGAAAGAGCAAGGTTGTAAGCGTCAGAACCTTTTTTATCTGTATGACCTACTAATAAATAAGTACCACCTTGTGAACCTTTGATAATATCTGCAGCTAAATCTAATTTAGGATAAGATTGTGCTCTAACAGTTGATTTATTAAGATCAAACAATACATCTTTAAGAGCTAATTCTATATCAGATGCTAGTTTGCTTTTATCTGCTTTTGGTGCTTCTTTAGGACAACCGTTGTTATCAACAGGACCAGGAACGGTAACGCACTTATCATTTAAGTCGATAACTCCATCTAAATCTGTATCTAAAGCAACACCTGATCCATCTACTCTAGCACCTGCTGGAGTATCTAGTTGTCTATCCCAATCATCACATACACCATCATTATCGTTATCACCTTTTTTACAAACTTCAACGTCAACATTTTTGTTATCTAAAACATCAAGTTTGTAATAAATTTCTTGTAATGGATCGTGCCACATTAAGTGAGACTGGTGTTTTCCTAGTTTTAATGAAATCCCTAGAGTAGCGTTGAAGAAGTTGTCTGAAACGTTTTCTTCTCTATTATTCACAGGGCTATCATATCCTCCATCAGGTAAATTATAGCTACCAAGGTAATTACCTCCACCATCAAAAGAATCATCTCCTGTTACTACATACATTAATCTACCTTCAATATCAATTCTTCTGTTCACTTTGAATTTAAGTCCAGCACCTGCTTGTGCAAATAAAGAACCAATAGAAAATTTAGCATTTGTTACTAAAGGAGCTGTAGAAGAACCTTTGTCTTGTCTATAAGCTTTATAAGATAAAAATCCTGCACCCGCATAACCATGTAAAGCCCATCTAAAGTTAGAATTATTATCAACTCTTCTTAATAAGTTAGAAAAATTAACATCTCCAAGTAAAGAAAAAGCTTGGTATTTAGTTTTTGCTGCATAATTATCTATAACAGTACCTTCATTAATTTTTGCTAAACCTTGTCTTGTTTCTCCTAAATCATATTGTAGATTAATTCCAAATGCGTGGGTAATTGCTTTATCTACACTGATGTAAGCAGAATATCCAAACTGATTAACTCCAGCACCATTTTTAATTGACGTTAAATCTGCTGATTGAACTAAAGGAACACCTACTCCTGCTGAGATTGCCCAATCATTAAATTTTTTATCTTCCTGCGTAAAAGGATTGTTCTTATTACCTACGTAAAAATTGTCATTTTCTTGTGCAAAACTCACCGTTGGTAATGTTAATGCAAAAGCTAATGTTAATAAATTTATTTTCATGACTTTGTATTTTAAAATTTATAAGATTAATTATTTTGATTTGAAATAAACCCTTCTATTTGCTTCATTTTTCCACTCTGGACATTTACTTGCTGGGTTACATTCTGGATATTTAAGATCTTTTTTACCTCTTCCTTCTGTAATTAAAACATCAGCATTAACACCTTTATTAATTAAGTATTGTTTTACAGCTTTTGCTCTTCTTTCAGATAAATTGAAGTTATATGCATCTGAAGCTCTTGTATCTGTTCCTCCAATTAGATAGAACTGAATACTACCATCAAGTTTTTGAATAATCTCTGCAGCTCTATCAAGTTTTGCATATGATTGAGGTCTAATAACATCTTTATCAAGTTCAAACTCAATACCTTCAAATTTATTAATCTCTTCAATAATCTCCATTGTATCTTCAGTGATATATGGACAGCCTTTATTTTCTACTAATCCTGGAGTTGTAACGCACTTGTCATCAAGATCTATAACACCGTCTAAATCCATATCCAATGCTTTACCAGAACCATCTACTCTAGCTCCTCTTGGCGTATTTAGTTCTCTATCCCAATCATCACAAACACCATCTCCATCATTATCTCCATTTTTACAGATAACTGCATCAACTGGTTTACTTTCTAATGCTGCTAACTTAAATAACGCATCATTATTAGCATCATACCATCCTAAATGGGTATTATGTTTACCTAATTTTACAGAAAGTCCAATGTTGGCAACAATCATATTATCAGAAGTATTTCTGATTAACTGATTATAACCTGGCCATTCATTAGGATCTTCTCCACCTCCATCAAATTCATCATCCCCTGGAATAATATACATTACTCTGGTTTCTATATCAATTCTTCTTGACAAATTGTACTTAAGTCCTAAACCTCCTTGATAGAAAAAAGAATCAATCCCAAATTTCTGAGTAAAATCTTTATTAGCATATTGATTTGGATGATCATCTGTTCTATGATAAGTATATCCTTGCAAACCTATCCCTGCATAACCATGTATTGCCCATCTAAAAGGAGATTTATTATCTGTTCTTCTAAATAAATTAGAAAAATTAACATCTCCCAATAAATTTAACTGATCGTATTCAGTTGTAGCAATCCCTAGACCATGTCTTGTTGTATAAGGTATTCTACCTGTCTGGGTAGTTTTTCCTTTTTGGTACTGAAGAATTAATGCAAACTTATCAGAAATTTGCTTTTCTAAACCAACATAAGCATTCCACCCGAAATGTTTTCCATCACTATTAAGTGATGTTAAATCTGAATGATGCAAAATTGCGGTTCCTCCACCAAAAGAAATTGCCCAGTCATTAAATTTTCTAGCTTTGTTATCAAACTTTGTAACTTTGGGAGTCCCAGAGCTAAAAGTATTACCAACAGAAGCCTCCTTGTTGTCTTGAGCTAAGAAATAGCTAGGTAAAGCCAACAAAAGCGTAAATAAACCTAATTTCATATTTGTGTTTTAAAATTTTCTTTTAAACCTTCTAATAATCTCACAGAAAATTCTCTTTCATAAAGATGCTTTTTGTGAGGGATTTCCAATTTACGAGAAATAAAATTAATATTATTAAAGGTAACAATATCAATATCAATTACTCTATCAGTATATCCTCCTGTTACAGAAGAATCACTTAATCTACCCATTTCTTTCTCTATTTCTTTCACTATTTTCAAAATAGAAAAAGGTGAATGTATGGTATATAAGCCAAGTGCAATATTACGAAAAATATTGTTACTAACAAATTCCACAGCTGTACTTTCTAATATTTCTGAAAAAAAATTAATTTTTCCTATTCTATTTTCTATTTTTGCCATTGCATTTTTTAAATTAAAATCTGTATCTCCTAAATTACTTCCTAGTAACAAAACAACATAGTGTAACGACATATAATGTATATATTTTAAAATTATGAAAATTTTTATTAAAAATGTTTTTGCAAATATAGTAGCCATTTTAATATTGGGGATGGTTTTCTTTGGCCTTTTCGCTTTGATGATGATTGCGAGTGCGGCAAGCGACAAACAAATCCCAGACATCCGAAACAATTCTGTACTTGCATTAAATTTTAAAACCAATATTTTAGAAGCTTATACAGAATCTGAAGAAAGTCTATTTGATTTCGGTAAAGAAAAAGACCTTCTCTTAATAGATATTTTAGAAGCCATTAAAAAAGCTAAAACTGATGATAAAATTAAAGGAATTAGCATAGAGGTTGATGATTTCAGTGCTGGCATTACGCAGGTTGATGACATTAGAGCCGCCTTAGAAGACTTCAAAAAAACAGGCAAATTTGTTTATGCCTATGGCAATAATATGTCTCAAAAAGCTTATTACTTGGCTTCTGTTGCAGATAAAATATACGTAAACCCAGTTGGGATGGTAGAACTTAAAGGACTTGCTACAGAGGTAACTTTTTTCAAAGAATTTGCTGATAAGTACGGAATTGGTGTTGATGTTATCAGACACGGAAAATTCAAAGCTGCGGTAGAACCTTTTATGAGAAATGATATTTCTCCTGAAAATAAGGAGCAACTTTCTACTTTATTAAATGATATTTGGGGAAATATGTCAGACAAAATCCAAAAATCTAGAAAAATTGATGCGGCAAGCTTCAAAACTTCTGTCGATAGTTTGCATGGTTTTATCCCTAATCTGTTAGTGAAAAATAAATTAGCTGATCAATTAATTCAGAAATCTGAATATGATGATATTTTAAAAAAATTATTAAAAATTAAAGAAGATAAAGAGCTTAAGAAAGTTTCCATCAGCAAATACATCAATACATTAGAAGAAAACGATGAAACAGACAATAAAGTTGCTGTTTTATATGCTGCTGGAGAAATTTTCAACGGTAATGATTACAACAACATCCATTCAGAAAAATACGTAAAATACATTAAAGAACTAAAAGACAACAAAAATGTAAAAGCGGTTGTACTTAGAGTAAATTCTCCTGGCGGTAGCGGTAACGCATCAGACGAAATACTTTTTGAATTGCAACAACTTCAAAAGAAAAAACCTTTAATTGTTTCTTTCGGCGATTATGCAGCGTCTGGCGGTTATTATATTTCTATGGCGGCTGATAAAATCTATTCTGAACCCAACACCCTTACAGGTTCTATTGGTGTATTTGGGATGATTACTAACTTTAAAGACTTAGCCAACAGAAACGGAATTCGTTCTGATATTGTTTCTACAAATGCTAACTCACAAATTTACTCGCCACTTTCTGGCCCTGCAAATGCTACAATTCCTGTATTAACAAGAAGTGTAGAACATACTTATAAGCGTTTTGTTTACTTCGTAACCCAAAATAGAAAAAAATCTTTTGAACAGATTGATGCTGTTGGAGGTGGTAGAGTTTGGAGTGGCGCAAGAGCAAAACAACTAGGCTTAGTAGATGAGCTAGGAACTTTGCAACAAGCCATTAACTATGCTGCAGAAAAAGCAAAAATAAAAGAATATAACATCGACAATTACCCTAAAAAAATGGATAAGTTTGAGCAGTTTTTCAAAAGTACAGACGAAGACGAAATTGCGGCAAAAGTAATTACCAAAAAAATAGGGAAAGATAATTATGAGATTTTTCAAAAGATTACCAATCCTAAATTAAGCAACGGTGTACAAATGTCTTTGCCTTATCAGATTAAGATTAAATAAGAAAAACATCAACTAAATTAAATTATATTGAATAAAAATCCCGACTCAATAAATTGAGTCGGGATTTTTTATACTTTGAAAATGATATTATTTTTTCGCAATAAATTTAGCATAAATAAATAATAGCAAAATTGCTCCAGCAATAGAAACAATCCAATTCATAGGACTCCAAAAGCTATCTGCTACGGAAATCCCAATTGCATCTGCAATAAATTTACCTACTACAGAACCAAGAATCCCAATTAATATTGTTACCAACCAACCTGCAGGATCTGCCCCTGGTCTTAGAGCTTTAGCAATTGCACCTGCTATTAAACCAAAAATAATGTAAGCTAACCAACTCATAGTTTCAAATGTGTTTTAGTTAAAAAATTTGTTAATTTCACTTTATAAAATTAATAAATTTTATTAAACATCAAACATTAATTTCTTTTTTTGAAAAAAGAATCTACAAATTCTTCACCATTAAACAGTTGTAAATCTTCCATTTTTTCGCCTACCCCAATATATTTCACAGGAATTTGAAACTGGTCCGAGATCCCAATTACAACTCCACCTTTTGCAGTTCCGTCTAGTTTCGTCACAGCAAGAGCAGTAACTTCTGTAGCCGCAGTAAATTGTTTTGCCTGTTCAAAAGCATTTTGTCCGGTACTTCCGTCTAAAACTAATAAAACTTCGTGTGGAGCATCGGGTAAAACTTTTTGCATTACCCGTTTTATTTTAGAAAGCTCGTTCATTAAGTTTATTTTATTGTGCAATCTCCCAGCGGTATCAATAATAACTACATCTGCATTTTGCGAAACGGCACTTTGTACGGTATCAAAAGCTACAGATGCAGGATCAGAACCCATATTTTGCTTTACAATAGGCACGCCTACTCTTTCACTCCAAATCACTAACTGATCTACGGCTGCTGCTCTAAAAGTATCTGCGGCTCCTAAAACAACCTTCAATCCTTGAGATTTAAATTGATTTGCGAGTTTGCCAATCGTAGTCGTTTTACCCACCCCATTTACACCAACCACCATTATTACATAAGGTTTCTTGGTTTCATCAATATTTTTAGATTGTGCGTGTGGATTTTCTAAAAGAAGCGCCGATATTTCTTCTCGCAAAATTTTATCTAATTCTGCGGTATTTACATATTTATCTCTTTCTACTCTGGCTTCAATTCTTTCGATAATTTTCACGGTAGTATTTACACCAACATCAGAAGCGATAAGCACTTCTTCTAGTTCATCTAGAACCTCATCATCTACTTTGGATTTACCAACTACTGCTCTGGAAATTTTATCAAAAAAACCTTGACTAGATTTCTCTAATCCTTTGTCTAAAGATTCTTTTTCCTCTTTTTTAAATATTTTTTTAAACCAACTCATATTACAATTTGAGATTTAATAATTAGGATTTGAAAACTCAACCCAAAATCTGTTTTTCTTTTTATAAAGTACAAAGATAACAAAAAACTACCCAAAATAAATTGAGTAGTTTTGTTGTATTATTTCGTGTAATGCAAAGAATTATTTTTTCAAATAAGCTTCTACATCATCAGCGTTCATTACTTTTTCTTCGAAAACGTAAGCACCTGTTTTAGGAGACTTTACCATTTTCACCACTTTAGTCATTTTTTTAGAACCTGCTCCACCTTGTAGCGTTGCAACAACCTTTTTTGCCATCTTTTTATTGTATTATAAGATTACTTAATTTCTTTGTGAACAGTATATTTCTTAAGAACCGGATTGTATTTTTTAAGTTCTAATCTTTCCGTAGTGTTCTTTTTATTTTTGGTAGTGATGTATCTAGACATTCCTGCCATACCTGTTTCTTTGTGCTCTGTGCACTCAAGAATTACTTGAACTCTATTTCCTTTCTTAGCCATTTCTTAATTATTTTAAAAATCCGTTTCTTGTTGCTCTTTCAATCGCTTCTTCGATACCAATTTTATTGATAACTCTCAAACCATGAGCAGAAACTCTTAGTGTTACGCTTTTTTCTTGCTCAGGAAGATAAAATTTCTTCTCTAATAAATTAATTTCAAAACGTCTCTTCGTTTTGTTGTTTGCGTGAGAAACGTTGTTCCCAACCATTGCACGCTTACCTGTTATTTGGCAAATTCTTGACATATCTCGATGTTCTTTATTACTACTATATATTTTGAGTTTGCAAAATTATTAATATTTTTTTTAACTCACAAGTCTTACAAGAAATTAATTTTTAATTTTTTTTGATTTTTTTTCAGAAACACTCAGAATACGTTTTTATGTTTCTTTACTTTTTAGAAGCTATCCTTTCACCGAAGTGATATATAATTAAAAATCCGAGCACAAATATAGCAATTCTTGAGATTAAATCACCCATTTTTGTATAAGTTGTTATTTCTTCATACAAATTTGCTTTGGTAGCCAAAACTGTTCTATCATCGTAAAAAGTATCTTCTACAACGTCTCCCCTTGCATTAATACGTGCCGAAATGCCACTATTTGCTGCTCTTACAATCTCTCTTCTGGTTTCTATTGCTCTCAGCCTAGCGTAAGAAAGCAATTGTTTGTGACCTTCAGAATTTTCCCACCAAGAATCATTGGTCATAATTGCAAGAAGATTTGCGCCATTTTTCACATAATCGGTTACAAACTCCCCATAAATACTCTCATAACAAATTATAGGTGCTACTTTGGCTTTATTATAAGGATTGGTAAAAACTTTTCTTTCTTCATCAATCCCTAGAGAAGAAGTTGCCCCACCAAAATTAAGCATTGCATCTCCCAAAAGAGGTTTCAAAAATCTAATGTAAGGGAAAATTTCAACCCCAGGAACCAATTTACCTTTGTGATAGACTTCTACTTTTTGGTTTGGGATAATTTGCAAAGCAGAATTGTAAGAATTCACCCAAAAACCGTCTTGAATTTTTGTTGAATAGTTTTTGGTTTCACTTTCATCATATAAATATAAGTGCGTGGAAGCTCCCGTTAACAATATAGATTTTGGATGTTTCGATAAAAATTCTTTGGCAATATTTACCGATGTACTTTTCTCCAAACCTGTTTCACTTAAACTTCCATTTCCTGGAAAAGCTGTTTCTGGAGCGATATAAAAATCTATTTTAGACTTTGAACTTTCTTCAGCAAGACTCAATAATTCGCCTAAAATTTGCAGAGAATCTTTGCTGTATTTTTCTGTATAAGGATCTAATTTAGGCTGAAGAAGCGCTACATTTACTTCACCAACTGGCTTTTCCTGATAGCTATTATATTTATAAAAAGAAATGAAAATTGGAATAAAAATTAAAGCTAAAAAGATGGCAATATTTTTAAACAAATCTTTTCTAACTCTACCAGCTTCCCAAATTCTGATTGTGTAAAATCCGAAAACATTAATTAATAAAATCCAAAAACTTCCGCCAGTTGCACCAATGGTATCATACCACTGTATGATTTTAGGATATTCTGAAAATGCGTTTCCTAAATTCAACCAAGGCCAAGTAAATTCCCAATTGAGGTGAAATCTTTCAAAGCCTAACCAAATTGCCACAAAAAACACCAACCCGAAATACGTTCCTCTGGCTTTTTTGTACCAATAATAAAGCTGGAAAGTAAGACTCATCAACAAAGAATTGGCAAAAAGCGGAATTGCAACTGCTAAAAGCGCATTGCTTCCGTCAGGATTTTTAGCGTAATACAACCAACCCGTTGTCACTAAATTCCAAATGAAAAAAGTGAGATAAGACAACCCAAAAACCGTCCAACCTTTTCTTTTGATTTTTGAAAATTTAGAAATCTCCTGCTCCATCAATAACAAAGGAATGAAAGCAAAAAATATAAAAAACGGAACGCCGTAAGTTGGCCAAGACACGCTAAACAACAATGCCGAGATTATGGAAAGAACAATGTATTTCATCTATTAATTTTATAAAAACATTGGCAAATTTAAGATTTTACAAATTATTAACCCTTTAAAAAACTGACAAATATCATATCAACATAAATATTTCGTTTTCAACTATATAAATAAAAAACAAAACGTTATTTAAAATTATTCTAAATAAATTTTGCGTTTTCAGAATTCATTTTTATTTTTGCGCTGTTATTTTTAATCATTCTAAATAAAATTAAATGAAAGCCCAAATATTACCTTTTATTCTTTTAGCTACTACTTGCAATTTGAGTGCTCAACAGAAAAAAGACACTCTAAGCACAAGAACCATAGAAGACGTTAAACTGCATAAAACAGGAAATCCTAATAACGCTAGAATTTCTACAACTAAATCTCAGCTTGATGTTATGGAAACGCCACAGGCTATTTCCATTGTAACCCATGAAACAATTGAACAGCAACAAGCGCAACAATTATCTGACGTAGTAAAAAATGTAAACGGTGTTTACATTACCGCTGCTAGAGGTGCTTCACAAGATAGTTTTGGAGCGAGAGGCTACGCTTTTGGAAACGAAAATATCTATAAAAACGGAAGCAGAGTAAATTCTGGCATTTTCCCAGAAGTTTCGGGATTAGAACGTGTAGAAGTATTGAAAGGTAGCGCTGCAATTCTTTACGGAAATGTTGCACCTGGCGGAATTGTAAACATGGTAACCAAGAAGCCTTTATTTAATTTCGGAGGAAATATCGGCCTGAATTATGGCAGCTGGAACAGCATAAAACCAACCATTGACATTTATGGTGGTCTTACCAAAAATTCTGCCATCAGAGTTAACGGCAGCTACGAAAACAAAGACAGTTTCCGTGATAACATAAGCTCAGAAAAGCATTATTTCAACCCTAGTTTTCTTTATAACATTTCAGATAAAACACAAATCATCATAGAAGCAGATTATCTTAAACATCACTTCACTCCAGATTTTGGTTTAGGAGGATTGGTACTCAACTCTAAAACCAATGAATCTAAACTGAATACTTTGCTTGGAATTGATAAATTTGTTGGCGCAAAATGGCAATATCAAACCAATGAAATGTTGACTTCTACAGTTACTTTAAATCATGAGATTAACAGTAACTGGAACTTCAACACTGTTGCATTTTTCCAAAATTACACCAGAGATTTTTACGGAACCGAGAGAATACAGTGGAATTTACAAGACAATGGAGATTACGTTTGGAAAAGAACCCTTAACAAACAATACCAGGAACAAAACTACGGAAGCATACAGTTTAATTTAAATGGTCATTTCAAAACTGGGAAAATCCAACACAAATTATTAGCAGGAGCAGATGCAGATTATCTTCAGGCAGATACTTACGCTTATCAGTTACAAAAACAGAATGGTGATTTTGCTGTTGCAGGCAACAACTTCTTATACGGAACCAACGGAAATACTAGCAACGGAAACGTTTATTTGTCTGATGAAAATTCTTGGAAATCTGGCGATATGCTCAATTCAAGAAAAAAAGACTTGAACAGAATCCCAACAAGAAGAGTTGGTTTTTATGCGCAGGATTTAATATCAATTACAGACAAATTTAAGGTTCTAGCAGGACTAAGATGGTCTTATTTAGAAAACAGCAGTACGATTGTTCAGAATTACCTTACTGGCGAAAAATCTTACAAAGAATCTACAGGAAATCCTAAAGAAAGTGCTTTTTCGCCGAGAGTTGGCTTAGTCTATCAGATAGATAACAGTTTTAGCACTTTTGCGAGCTACAGCAATTCTTTTACACCCAATACAGGAAGAGACATCAACAATATGCCTTTGCCATCTTCTCTGATTGATCAGTACGAAATTGGTCTAAAGAAAAACTTTTTCAAAAATACATTAGCTTTTAATATCACTGCTTACCAGATCGAAAACAGCAATTTAGCCCAAACTGCCGCTCTGGACGTAAACGGAAACCTTAATACCGATACCAATATTAAGGAAATGACTGGCGCTACAAGAAGCCGTGGTGTAGAATTAGACATTACAGGAAACCCTACTCCTTATCTATCTATCAACGCAGGTTATTCTTACAACAACATGATATACACAGATACGCCGGATACAGATGGCAGCTTTATAGAAGGCGAAAGATTGGTAAGAACTCCTGCAAATACAGCCAATTTATCCGTTCATTATACCTCTCAGAGATACATAAAAGGACTTAGACTTGGTTTTAGCATTTTCTACACAGGAGACAGACTTTCTGGCTGGAATAACATTAAAGACCAATACGGTAACCAAAAAACAAACAGAATGTACAAAATTGGTGATTTTACAACGGTAGATTTTTCAGTAGGATATCAATTCAAGAAATTCTCTATCCAAGGTAAAGTAGGTAATTTATTTGATGTGGTTGACTATAATGTACACGAAAATTACTCTGTAAACCCAATTACTCCGAGAAATTATTACTTAACTTTAAGTTACAAACTTTAACTTTTCATATATTTAACATTCTAAGAAAGTGGAAAACGCGTTTTTCCACTTTTATTTTTAAAAAATCAATTAAAAATTATCAATATAAACTTTAAAAAACAGAAAAAAATGAAGAACACAAGAACTAACATGAGACTTCTACACCGTTACATTGGTTATTTTATGGCGGGGATTATGGCCGTTTATGCAATAAGTGGCGTTTTATTAATCTACAGAGATACCGATTTTTTGAAAAAAGAAAAGAAAATCGATAAAAAAATTGAAGCCAACATCCCAAATGATAAATTAGGAAA
The DNA here is from genome assembly GCA_041909215.1 of Cloacibacterium sp. Classification (GTDB taxonomy): domain Bacteria; phylum Bacteroidota; class Bacteroidia; order Flavobacteriales; family Weeksellaceae; genus Cloacibacterium. The sequence continues at coordinate 14,948 of JAYRDY010000027.1, forward strand.
AGAACTCAAAATTAAAGGTCTGGAAGTAAAAGAACAAAAAGGAGATTTGGTAATTTTTAAAGAAGGAACGTACAACGTGAAAACCGGCGAAGCCAAATTCACTAAAAAAGAACTGCCTTTCTTTTTGAAAAAAATGACAGACTTGCACAAATCTGATTCTAAACATAAACTGTCTCTACTGAACACTATTTTCGGGATTAGTTTGCTCTTTTTTGTGATTTCATCATTCTGGATGTTCAATCCAAAATCAAGAATTTTCAAAAACGGGATGATTGTTACTGCTTTAGGCGTAATACTAGCATTAGTGCTTACGCTAATATGACAAACATTACTAAATAGTTATTTTTTTACACCAAATATTGTGTATTAAATAATTATTCGTAACTTTGCACAATGAAAAGTAAAAAAATGTAATTAACTGTAATATAATATTTTACAAATTACAAAAAGATACAAAAAATTAAATTAACGTTCGTTTGGCAATTGCCAAAACATCAAATAAATTTAATTTTTATTAGCATTTTTTCATTTGTGTTTTTAGGCGGGATAAAGTAGTTTCTATTTTGTCCCGTCTTTTTTTTACAAAAAAAATCGGTTTATAAAAAACCGATTTTTCTTATTCTATTTGCATTGCCAAACTCTCCCATTCTGCCATTGTATCTGCCAATTCTTTCTGCAAACGATCGTACTTATTGAGTTCTTCTTGCGTAGGATTAGATTTGGAGAATATAACTTCTAAAGAAGCAATCTCTTTCTCGTAATCTGCAATTTTCTCTTCTAATTTTTTGAGTTTGTTCTGAAGGTTTTTCTGCTCTTTACTTACAATATGATTGGTAGATTGCTGAGCATTATGATTAGAAACGGTTTCTTTCTTTGCCTCTTCATTATTTTGACTGAGCTTAGATCTTTCCGCAGAAATTTCTCTAATGCTTTCTTTTTGTCGATATTCTAAATA